>DATGSU010000084.1:0-2897 GCA_035302305.1 Wenzhouxiangella sp.
CCGCCGCCGACGCTGTTCGACTATCTGCCCAAGGACGCCCTGCTCATCATTGACGAATCGCATGTCACCATTCCGCAGATCGGCGGCATGTACCGGGGCGACCGGGCACGCAAGAAAACCCTGGTGGAATACGGATTTCGCCTGCCTTCAGCCATAGATAACCGCCCGCTGACCTTCGAGGAATTCGAGGCGCGCTCCCCGCAGATGATTCTTGTGTCGGCCACGCCGCGCCAATGGGAGCTGGACCATTCGGCCATTGTTGCCGAACAGGTGGTGCGCCCGACCGGGCTGGTTGATCCCGAAGTGGAGGTCCGCCCGGCCGGCAGTCAGGTGGACGACCTGATGTCGGAGATTCGCCAGCGGGTGGGCATGGGCGACCGCGTGCTGGTCACCACCCTGACCAAGCGCATGGCGGAAAGTCTGACCGAATACCTGGCCGAGCACGACGTGCGCGTGCGCTATTTGCACTCCGACATTGACACCGTCGAGCGGGTGGAAATCATCCGCGACCTGCGCTTGGGCGCCTTTGACGTGCTGGTTGGCATCAACCTGCTGCGCGAGGGGCTGGACATGCCCGAAGTGTCGCTGGTGGCCATTCTGGACGCCGACAAGGAGGGCTTTCTGCGCTCCGAGGGTTCGTTGATCCAGACCATCGGCCGGGCGGCGCGCAACGAGCGCGGCAAGGCCATTCTTTATGCCGACAACATGACCGGCTCCATGGAGCGCGCCATAGGCGAGACCGAGCGCCGGCGCGCCAGGCAGATGGCCCACAACAAAAAACACGGCATTACGCCGCAGACCATCCGCAAGAACATTGCCGACATCATGGCCGATGCCGGCAGCGTGCCCGGCCGTGCACCGGCGCGTCGGGTAGCCGAGGATGCAGCGCCCGGATACGAGGTGCAGGTCATGGACCCGGATGAAGCCGCGCGTGAGATCGCGCGCCTGGAAAAAGCCATGTTCAAGGCCGCCGAGGACCTGGAATTCGAGAAGGCTGCCGAACTGCGCGACCAGGTTCATGCCATTCGCGAGCGCGGCTTCAAGGTGGCGAACTGAGGGCCTGCAGGCTGGCTGGCACTTCACAGCATCAATGGCTTACAGTTGGCTGTGTGGTTTGTCAAACAGTTGGCGAGGGCTTTGTAATGGCTGCTTTTCGGCTCGGGGTTTTCCTGTTGGGAATGTTGCTGTTAACGGCGGTCGGTGCCGCCCTGGAATGTGAAGACGAGACGCGCAGCGATGACGAACGCTTGACGGCGCTGGTTGCGCCCATGTCGTCCGATGATGCGCAAGTCCAAAGGCATGAGCGGGCCACGCGTTTCGCGCGCCTGTGGTGCGATGCCGACTATGCCGAAGGACTGGGCGAGGCCGATGACGAGGCGGTTTTGATCCGCTTGCGTGCGGTCTCGGATGTTGCCTTATATGCCAGCAATGACTGGGTGGCCGAGCGCTATTTGCGCGCTCTGACCGAGGCCGATCGGCGGGACCTGGCAGACCATGAGCATTATGTCCGTGTCCAGTCGGCCCTGCAGGCGCTGGGACGCCATGATGAAGCCCGGCAGCTGTCCGACAGGTTTCCGGACGTGGATCTGCCGGTGGTTCCTGAACGGGTGGCGGCTGACGCTCCGCAACCGCCCGGCGCCCGCCTGGTTTGGCGCGCCGATGATGAGAACGACCGCCTGCACGGCGAGTGGCTGGATCTGACGCGCCCGCAGCTGCTGGTTGTCACATCGATCGGCTGCATGTTTTGCAGAGCCGCCCTCCGCGACATGATTGACGATGAGCATCTGGGACCGCTGATCCGCGAGCACTCGGTCTGGCTCAATGAGCAGTCCATTCACTATTCCTACCAAAATGTTGTTCACTGGAACAGGAGCCATCCGCAAAAACCCATGGTTCTGCTGGACGACCCGTCGGGCTGGCCCATCGAGCGGTTTGATGTTACGCCCGGTTTTTATTTTGCAGATGAGGGCGAACTGGTCCATCAAATGGTCGGTTGGGTCAGCGGCAGCGAGGCCATGTGGACCATGGTCGAAGGCTTTGAGCGCATTGGCCTGATGGATACTGCGGATCTGGCCGCAGATGTTTTTGACGATTACGACAGCGATGAGCCATCGTATGCCTACGGCTGTCCCGAGCGCGGCGAGGCCTGGGAGGAAATCATTGCCGGCACGCCCGTCAGAACGCGCGCTGAGCTTGATGCCCATCTTGACGAGGCCGACAAAGATTCGCCATTGGCTGCGCTGCCGCCCGAAGCCCGGAAGCGCCTGATTGAAAGCCTTGACTATGGTGACGACAGGGTTGTGGGGTTTCGGCCTGATGACATGAAGCTGGCGCTGGAGCCGGAGCAAAGCTACCGGATTGCCGCCCTGTTCGGTCTGCAATATGCGATGGCCGGCTATTTGTTCAGCCCGGATCTGCTTGACGAAAATGAAAGGCGGCTCAATGCCATGCTTGAGTGCAGGGTGAACATCTGAACCTTCACCGCTTGATTCGGCGCGCATCAAGCGTCATGTAAATCTCCTGAAGCCTTTCAACAAAGCAACAAGGAGATGTCAATGTCGATAACCAACAAGCACGTGGCCATTCTTGCCGAAGACAATTACCAGGAGCTGGAGCTGCATTATCCGCATCTGCGCCTGATTGAGGCGGGCGCAAGGGTGTCGGTTCTTGGCGCCGGCGAAAAGACCTATCACAGCTCCAGGGGCTACCCGGTCACAGTCGATGCGGATGCCTCCGATGTCAGCGCGGATGATTTCGATGCCGTCATCATTCCCGGCGGCATGGCGCCCGACCGCATGCGTCAGCACAAGTCCATGGTCGGGCTGGTGCGCGATGCGGCGGCGGCCGGCAAACCGGTGGCGTGGATATGTCATGGCGGCTGGGTGGCGGTTTCGGCC
>DATGSU010000085.1:0-6481 GCA_035302305.1 Wenzhouxiangella sp.
GGCCGAAACCGCCACCCAGCCGCCATGACATATCCACGCCACCGGTTTGCCGGCCGCCGCCGCATCGCGCACCAGCCCGACCATGGACTTGTGCTGACGCATGCGGTCGGGCGCCATGCCGCCGGGAATGATGACGGCATCAAAATCATCCGCGGTGACATCGGAGGCATCCGCGTCGACTGTCACCGGGTAGCCCCTGGAACTGTGATAGGTCTTTTCGCCGGCACCAAGAACCGACACCCTTGCGCCCGCCTCAATCAGGCGCAGATGCGGATAATGCAGCTCCAGCTCCTGGTAATTGTCTTCGGCAAGAATGGCCACGTGCTTGTTGGCTATCGACATTGACATCTCCTTGTTGCTTTGTTGAAAGGCTTCAGGAGATTTACATGACGCTTGATGCGCACCGAATCAAGTTCGGGGCAGCAGTCACCCTTCTCAGTTCGCCACCTTGAAGCCGCGCTCGCGAATGGCGTGAACCTGGTCGCGCAGTTCGGCGGCCTTCTCGAACTCCAGGTCCTCGGCGGCCTTGAACATGGCTTTTTCCAGGCGTACGATCTCACGCGCGGCTTCATCCGGGTCCATGACCTGCACCTCGTATCCGGGCGCTGCATCCTCGGCCACCCGACGCGCCGGCGCACGGCCGGGCACGCTGCCGGCATCGGCCATGATGTCGGCAATGTTCTTGCGGATGGTCTGCGGTGTAATGCCGTGCTTTTCGTTGTGGGCCATCTGCCTGGCGCGCCGGCGCTCGGTCTCGCCTATGGCGCGCTCCATGGAGCCGGTCATGTTGTCGGCATAAAGAATGGCCTTGCCGCGCTCGTTGCGGGCCGCCCGGCCGATGGTCTGGATCAGCGAACCCTCAGAGCGCAGAAAGCCCTCCTTGTCGGCGTCCAGAATGGCCACCAGTGACACTTCGGGCATGTCCAGCCCCTCGCGCAGCAGGTTGATGCCAACCAGCACGTCAAAGGCGCCCAGGCGCAGGTCGCGGATGATTTCCACCCGTTCGACGGTGTCAATGTCGGAGTGCAAATAGCGCACGCGCACGTCGTGCTCGGCCAGGTATTCGGTCAGGCTTTCCGCCATGCGCTTGGTCAGGGTGGTGACCAGCACGCGGTCGCCCATGCCCACCCGCTGGCGAATCTCCGACATCAGGTCGTCCACCTGGCTGCCGGCCGGGCGAACCTCCACTTCGGGGTCAACCAGCCCGGTCGGACGCACCACCTGTTCGGCAACAATGGCCGAATGGTCCAGCTCCCATTGGCGCGGCGTGGCCGACACAAGAATCATCTGCGGCGAGCGCGCCTCGAATTCCTCAAAGGTCAGCGGCCGGTTGTCTATGGCCGAAGGCAGGCGAAATCCATACTCCACCAGGGTTTTCTTGCGCGCCCGGTCGCCCCGGTACATGCCGCCAATCTGCGGAATGGTGACATGCGATTCATCGATGATAAGCAGGGCGTCCTCGGGCAGATAGTCGAACAGCGTCGGCGGCGGATCGCCCGCCTGGCGGCCGGTGAGATGACGGGAATAGTTCTCGATGCCCTGGCAGTAGCCCAGCTCCAGCATCATTTCCAGGTCAAAGCGGGTGCGCTGCTCCAGGCGCTGGGCCTCGACCAGCTGATTGGTTTCGTTTAAATAATCCAGCCGCTCCTTGAGCTCCGCCTTGATGGCCTCGACCGCGTCCAGCACCACCTGCCGCGGCGTGACGTAATGCGTCTTGGGGAAGATGGTCAGCTCGTTGCAGGTTTCACGCACCTCGCCGGTCAGCGGATCAAAAAAGCTGATGCGCTCGATCTCGTCATCAAACAGCTCGACGCGCACCGCTTCCATTTCCGAATCTCCCGGAAACATGTCGATGACTTCGCCGCGCACGCGGTAGGTGCCGCGTCTGAGCTCGAAGTCATTGCGCGAGTACTGCATTTCGGCCAGCCGGCGCAGAACCTCGCGCTGTTCCATGCGCTCGCCCACCGCCAGGCGCAAGGACATCTTCAAAAATGAGCTCGGATCGCCCAGTCCGTAAATGGCCGAAACCGTGGCAACAATGAGCGAATCGGGGCGTTCGAGCAGCGCCTTGGTGGCCGACAGGCGCATCTGTTCGATGTGCTCGTTGATGGAGGCATCCTTTTCAATGAAGGTATCGGATGCCGGCACATAGGCCTCGGGCTGGTAGTAGTCGTAGTAGCTGACAAAGTACTCGACGGCATTGTCGGGAAAGAAGGCCTTGAACTCGCCATACAGCTGGGCTGCCAGCGTCTTGTTGGGCGCCATCACCAGCGCCGGGCGTTGCGCCCGCTCAATGACATTGGCCATGGTAAAAGTCTTGCCCGATCCGGTCACACCCAGCAGGGTCATGTGCGAATCACCGGCCTCCAGTCCCTTGACCAGTTTGTCAATGGCACCTGGCTGATCGCCGGCCGGGGCAAACTCCGACACCATGCGAAATCGTCTGTTGGTCAAATTGATTCACGCTCCGGCATTACCGCCTTGATTATAATCAACCGTCAAATGCCATGATTGGCAGTGGCGTAAACCAAAACCCAAACAGATGGAGTTGCAGCGTGACTTTCCGATTTGCACCGCGTGTCAGCCAGGTCAAACCTTCGGCAACACTGGCCATGGCCGCCCAGGCCGCCGAACTCAGGGCGGCGGGGAAAGACGTTATTTCCCTGAGCGTGGGTGAGCCGGATTTCGACACCCCGCCCCACGTGCGCCAGGCCGCCGCCAAGGCCATTGAGGCCGGCCAGACCCGCTATACACCGGTCGACGGCACGCCCGAGCTCAAGCAGGCCGTCATCGACAAGTTCCGCCGCGACAACAACCTGGATTATCGCCCCGACCAGATTCTGGTCTCTACCGGCGCCAAGCAAAGCCTGTACAACCTGACTCAGGCCCTCATCAGCGAGAATGACGAGGTGCTGGTTCCTGCGCCCTACTGGGTATCCTACCCGGACATGGTCAAGCTGGCCGGGGGCGCGCCGGTGACGCTCAACTCCACCGCCGACAACGATTTTCTGATCACGCCGACCCAGCTTGAGGCGTCCATCAACGAACACACCCGCCTGCTGATTCTCAATTCACCCAGCAACCCCAGCGGCCAGGCCTACAGCCGCAAGCAGCTCGAGGCGCTCGGTGATGTGTTGCTCGACCACCCCAGAATCATCATCTGCACCGATGATATCTACGAGCACATCTGGTGGGGAGACGAGCCTTTTTGCACGCTGACCGAAGCCGTACCCGCCCTGGCCGAGCGCACGGTGGTCGTCAACGGCGTGTCCAAGGCCTATGCCATGACCGGCTGGCGCATCGGCTTTGCCGCCGGCCCGGCCGCCATCATCGGCGAAATGAAAAAAATCCAGGGGCAGAGCACGTCCAATCCCTGCTCCATCAGCCAGGCCGCCGCCACGGCCGCGCTCAACGGCCCGCAGGACAGCATTGAAGAAATGCGGCGCGCCTTCAAGGAACGTCACGACTGGGTGGTTGACGCGCTAAACAAACTTCCGGGCGTCAGCTGCCGGCCGGGCAACGGCGCGTTCTATGCCTTTGCCGACTTCAGCCAGGCCATGGAAACGCACGGCTTCGGCGATGACATCGAGCTGGCGGAACACCTCTTGACCAATGCGCTGGTGGCCACCGTCCCCGGCTCGGCCTTCGGCACGCCCGGCCACCTGCGGCTGTCCTTCGCCTGCAGTCTTGAAACCCTGCAGGATGCCGTGGGCCGCATTGCCAAATCCCTCCAGGAGCCCGCTTGATGACCGACGCCAATACAACGGATGCTGCAGCAACAAACGACAGCGCCATTACGCTCACCGCCATCGAGGCGCGCGTGCTTGGCTGCCTTGTCGAAAAGGAAGCAACCACGCCCGACAACTACCCGCTGACTCTCAACGCCACCACCACCGCCTGCAACCAGAAAACCAGCCGTGAGCCGGTCATGCAGCTGGAGCCGGGCCAGGTGGGCCGCGCGTTGCGCGAGCTCGAAAACAAAAAACTGGTCAGGCACGATTTTTCGGCGCGCGCCGAACGCTACCACCACCGCGCCGGCAAGGTGCTGGAACTGACCCGTGCCCAGCTTGCCCTCGTTGCCCTGCTGCTTCTGCGCGGGCCCCAGACCGTCAGCGAGCTGCTGGCCCGTACGCGCCGGCTGCATGAATTCGATGACGCCGACGAGGTTGATTTCAACCTGCAGAGGCTGGCGCAAAAACAGCCACCGCTGGCCACGCTGATGCCGCGCCAGCCCGGCCAGCGCGGGCAGCGCTGGGCCCACCTTCTCAGCGGGCCGGTCAAGGCCGAAGCGCCCGATGCCGATGCTCCGCACAGCCCGCCCGCACCGCAAGCACACAGCAGGGACGTTCTCGACAGGCTCGACGATCTGGAGCAGCGCGTTGCCGAACTGGAAGAGCGCCTGGGTGGAGAAAAACCCGACGCCTGACACCGGACGACCGACATGCGGCGGCGCCGGTTTCTTACAGCGGCAGGCAGCGCTGGGCGGATAGACAGTCACCATATTCCCGGGCGATTCTGGACAGGTGTCCCACCCGTTCGGAAAGCGCATGAAAACACCCGATGAACATGGATTTACGCTTGTTGAGCTGCTGGTTGTGGTGTCACTGCTGGCCGTGATCGTGTCGGCAGCCGTGCCCGCATTCAACCGCCTGACAGAAAGGGAACGCGCCGTCGCCTCGACAAACACGCTTGTTGCCCACTTTCAGCTGGCCCGCAACACGGCAATTTCACGCAAAACATTTGTTACTGTTTGCCCCACCGCCGACGGTGCCCGCTGCGCCGACAACAACGAGTGGAGCAACGGCTGGATGACATTTGTCGATGCAAGCAAAACGGGCCAGCCACAAAGCGGAAAGGATATTCTGCGCGTTGAACCAAACAACAGCCGCAGTCTGTTCATGCATTCCGACGGACGCCGGCGCGTGCGCTTCACGCCGGCCGGCATGGCCTACGGAACCAACATCACCGTCAACATCTGCCCACAGTCCGGCAACGATGCCGGACGCGCGGTGATTGTTTCCAACCCCGGCCGGGTACGCATCGCCAAAAAGATTGCCAGCGAAGCCTGCCGCGTCTGATTTTTCCGGAACAATGCCTGCTTGCCAAACGTTCCCGCAGGGAGTAGCATTTAAAACGCTTGTTTCAATCGAGCGTTTAAATTGCCTGTAAACACCCGCGACAAGATCCTCAACGCCGCCGAAAGCCTGTTTGCGCAACAGGGCTTTCACCCGACCACGCTGCGCCAGATCACGCGCAGCGCCGGGGTCAATCTGGCCGCCGTCAACTATCATTTCGGCGCCAAACAGGCCCTGATACATGCGGTCTTCCGCCGCCGGCTCGATGCGCTCAACGCCGCGCGTCTTGAACAGCTGAGCAGCATTGAGCGCGAACACGACAACCCGTCACTTGAAGCTGTTCTGAATGCTTTTGTCGAACCCGCGCTGGCTTTCAGCCAGGGCGGCGATGCCGAAGCCCAGCGTTTCATGCAGCTTCTGCTGCGCGCCTTTGCCGACCGCGACGTGGTGCTGCACCAGGCGCTGAGCCATGATTACGCCCACATCATGCAGCGCTTTGCGCGCGCCATTGCCAGCGCCCTGCCCGCAGCCGACCCCAAGCGGCTGCGCCACCAGATCGACTTTATCGTTGGCGCACTCACGCTGACCATGGCCGAGTCCGCGCTCAATGAAACGCGCGTTATTGCCGCCGAGCTTGTCCAGTTCGCCGCTGCCGGCCTGCGCGGCTGCGGCATCAATCAATCGTCCACCCGGACTCACAGCACCAAGGAGGCCACCGCATGACCTGGTTCCTGATTCTTCTTTTGGCCGTCGGCCTGCTGGCGCTGGCCTGGTTCCGTCTGTCCGCCGGCCTGTCTGCCGGCCTGGCCGGCGCCGCTGCCATCGCCGTTATATGGGTCGGTGCCGCGTGGCCGGTCATCACCCTGTATGTTCTTGCGGCCGTTTTGCTGACTGCTGCGGCATTCAGGCCGCTGCGCCGAGCGCTGGTGTCCAATCGGCTGCTGGGCTGGTTCAAGTCGGTGCTGCCGCCCATTTCCGACACCGAACGTGAGGCGCTGGACGCCGGCACCGTCTGGTGGGATGCCGAGCTGCTGTCGGGCAAGCCCGACTGGACGCGGTTGTTCGAGGTCAAAAAGCCCGCCCTGTCCGAGCGTGAACAGACATTTCTGGACGGCCCGGTTGAACACCTGTGCGAAATGCTCGACGAATGGCAGATCAACAACGAGCTCCTGGATCTGCCCGAGGAAGCCTGGGACTTCATCCGCAAGGAACGCTTCCTGAGCATGATCATCCCGAAAAAATACGGCGGCCTGGAGTTTTCCGCACAGGGCAACGCTGCGGTGGTCACCAAACTGGCCAGCCGCAGCCTGTCCGCCGCCGTGTCGGTCATGGTGCCCAACTCGCTCGGCCCCGGCGAGCTGCTGACCTACTTTGGCACCGAAGAACAGAAAAACCACTACCTGCCG
>DATGSU010000086.1:0-2224 GCA_035302305.1 Wenzhouxiangella sp.
CTATCGGCTGGACGAGATTGAAAACGAGATGATCGGCGGCCAGGCACCGGTGTCCTTCGAGCCGGCGCTGGACTATGTTGTGACCAAAATGCCGCGCTTTGCCTTCGAAAAATTCCCTGCCGCCGACGATCGCCTGACCACTCAGATGAAATCGGTGGGTGAGGTCATGGCCATAGGCCGAACCTTTCAGGAATCCCTGCAAAAGGCGTTGCGCAGCCTGGAAGTCGGCTTTACCGGACTCAACCCGCCCGTTTTTGAAAGCGATGAAGCCGATGAGCTCACACTTTTGCGACGCGAGCTGAGCGAAGCCGGTCCCGAGCGCCTGCTGTATGTCGCCGAAGCATTTAGGCGCGGGCTGGACTTTGACGAGATTCATCGCCTGACCGCGATTGACCCGTGGTTTCTGGACCAGATTGCCGAGCTGGTTGAAATGGAACAGGCCGTGTCCAGTGACGGGCTGGCAGCGCTGGACGCACAGCGCGTGCTTGATCTGAAGCGCCACGGGTTTTCCGATGCGCGCATTGCCGAGCTGGTGGGCGTGAGCGAGCGCTCCCTGCGCGACTTGCGGCTGCGGCTGGGGATCACGCCTGCCTACCACCGGGTTGACACCTGCGCGGCGGAATTTGAAACAACGGTTGCCTGCCTGTATTCCACCTGGGGAGAGGAATGCGAGGCGCGTCCGGACAACCGGCGCAAGATCATGGTGCTGGGCGGCGGCCCCAACCGCATTGGGCAGGGACTGGAGTTTGACTACTGCTGTGTTCATGCCGCCACGGCCATGCGCGACCTGGGTTATGAAACCATCATGGTCAACTGCAACCCGGAAACCGTTTCGACCGACTACGACACCTCCGACCGGCTGTATTTCGAGCCGCTGACGCTGGAGGATGTCCTGTCCATTGTCGATGTTGAAAAGCCCGAAGGGGTCATTATCCAGTTTGGCGGCCAGACGCCGCTCAAGCTGGCCCGCGACCTGGAGGCCGCCGGTGTGCCCATTATCGGCACCACCCCCGACAGCATTGACCTGGCCGAGGATCGCCAGCGTTTCCAGGAGCTGCTCAACAAGCTGGCGCTGCGGCAGCCGCCCAACCGCACGGCGCGCGAGCCCGACGAAGCCCTGGTGCTGGCCCGCGAAGTGGGCTACCCGCTGGTGGTCAGGCCGTCCTATGTGCTGGGCGGGCGTGCCATGGACATCGTGCACGGCGAAGACGAGCTCAAGCGCTACATGCGTGAAGCGGTGGAGGTGTCCAACGATTCACCGGTGCTGCTCGACCATTTTCTCGACTACGCCATAGAAATTGACGTTGACGCCATCAGCGACGGTCGCCAGGTCATCATCGCCGGGGTGATGGAGCACATTGAAGAGGCCGGGGTGCATTCCGGCGACTCGTCCTGCAGCCTGCCGCCATTCTCACTTGATGAAGAGCTGGTTGAGGAAATCCGGCGGCAGACGCGCGAGATGGCGCTGGCGCTGGGCGTGGTTGGCCTGATGAACGTTCAGTTCGCCGTTCAGGGCAACGATATCTACGTGCTCGAGGTCAACCCGCGCGCCTCGCGCACCGTGCCGTTTGTGTCCAAGGCCACCGGCGTTGCCGTGGCCCAGGTGGCGGCCCGCTGCATGGTGGGCAAAACCCTTGCCGAGCAGGGCATGGACAAGGATCTGACCAGCCCCTTCTATTCCATCAAGGAGCCGGTGTTTCCGTTTATCAAGTTTACCGGCGTCGATCCCATTTTGAGCCCGGAGATGCGTTCAACCGGCGAAGCCATGGGCGTGGGGCGCTCCTTTGGTGCCGCCGTGGCCCGCGCCCAGCAGGCGGTGGGCATTTCGGTAAAAATGTCAGGGCGCATATTTCTTAGCGTTCGCGATGCCGACAAGGCGCGCCTGGTGCCGGTGGCGCGCGAGTTCATCAAGCGGGGTTTTTCGCTGATTGCCACCGGCGGCACCTGGAAGCACCTGGTTGAAAACGGCATTGAATGTGACCATGTCAACAAGGTCATACAGGGTCGGCCGCATATTGTCGACCTGATCAAAAACGACGAAATTGACTATATTGTCAATACAACCGAAGGCCGACAGGCCATAGCCGACTCGTTTTCCATCCGCCGCGAGGCGCTGCAGCGCAAGGTCAACTACTCGACCACCATTGCCGGCGCGCGCGCCACGCTCAAGGCGATGGAACACTGGCATGAACGTGGCGTGCGCAGCATGAACGAACTGCACGCC
>DATGSU010000087.1:0-8420 GCA_035302305.1 Wenzhouxiangella sp.
GCCGACCCGGAACTGGCGCTGAACGCTGGAAATTGACGCCCGGCGGCTTTCCAGCACCCAGGCCACGGCCTGGTCATACAGCTCGTCATCCGAGTCCCCGCTGCCGCTTTCCGGCAGGCCGGTGGCACCAATCCGCTGGCCGTCGGCGGTGGTCTGGGTGTCGTGCAGCACTTCTTCAAGATAGTTGGGGTCGCCCTGCTGCTTGAGTGAATTGACCACGGCGTGAACCTCATGGTCATCGACAAACGCGCCGTGAATTCGTTCGGGCAAGCCGGTGCCGGGCGGCAGAAACAGCATGTCGCCGTGGCCCAGAAGCTCTTCGGCGCCCTGCTGGTCGAGAATGGTGCGTGAATCAATCCTCGACGACACCTGAAACGCCATGCGGGTGGGAATATTGGCCTTGATCAGACCGGTGATGACATCCACCGACGGCCGCTGGGTGGCCAGTATGAGATGGATGCCCGAAGCGCGCGCCTTTTGGGCCAGGCGCGCAATCAGCTGCTCCACCTTTTTGCCGACAATCATCATCAGGTCGGCAAACTCGTCGATGACGACAACCACAAAAGGCAGCGGCTCGAGCACGGGCCGCTCCTCGCCCTCGGCCAGGGAGGACGGGTCAACCAGCGGGTCAGGAATGGGCTTGCCCTTGGCCGCCGCCTCCTTGACCTTGCGGTTGAAACCGGCCAGATTGCGCACGCCTGCGGAAGCCATCAGGCGGTAGCGGCGCTCCATTTCGGCCACGCACCAGCGCAGCGCGTTGGCCGCGTCCTTCATGTCGGTGACCACCGGCGTGAGCAGGTGCTGAATGCCTTCGTACACCGACAGTTCGAGCATCTTGGGGTCGATCATGATGAGCCGCACCTGGTCCGGCGTGGACTTGTAGAGCAGGCTCAGAATCATGGCGTTGATGGCCACCGACTTGCCCGAGCCGGTGGTGCCGGCCACCAGCAGGTGCGGCATGCGGCCCAGGTCGGTCACCATGGGCTTGCCGGCAATGCTCTTGCCCAGCCCCAGGGTTAGCGGCGAACGCGCGCGGGAATAAACCTCGGAGCCGAGAATTTCGCGCAGGTAGACAATTTCCCTGTTCTGGTTGGGAATCTCCAGCCCAATGACGCTTTTGCCGGGGATGACATCGACCACGCGCACGGAAATAACGCTGAGGCCGCGCGCCAGGTCTGTAGAAAGGTTGGATATCTGCGAGCCCTTGACGCCCGGGGCCGGCTGCAGCTCAAAACGGGTAATGACCGGGCCTGGATGCACCGCCACCACTTCGACCTCGACGCCAAAATCGGCCAGCTTGAGCTCAACCTGGCGACTCATGGCCTTGAGCGCATCTTCGGAAAACCCTGCGCGCCGCGCCGGAGGCTCGTCAAGCAGGTCCAGCGGCGGCAGCTCACCGGGCGACAGGTTTTTGAACAGGGGCTGCTGGCGGCTCTTCTTTTTGACCGGCGGGCTTATGGTCGGCTCGGCGCGCGGTTCAATGCGCACTGCCCTGCGCTTCTTGCGCTTGATGGAGTCGAGCTTGCGCACTTCCTCACGCTTGGCGCGGGCACGCCGGCCAGCCAGCCAGTCGCGCCCATCGGCCGCCTTTTTGACTGTCCAGGCGCCCAGCGCCAGCGCCGCCCGGCCGGTGGCGTCGACCACGGCAATCCACGACAGGCCGGTGAACAGCGTAATGCCGCCCAGAAAAACCGCCAGGCTGACAAGCACGCCGCCGGTCAGGCCCAGGGTGCCCGTCATGGGCGCAGCCAGCACGCTGCCCAGCATGCCGCCACCGGGATGAGCGCCCGGCCCGGCCTGCATGGACAACAGCATGCAGCCGGTAAGCACTGCCAGCAGCAGGCCCACCGTGCGCATGGTCCACTCGGTCAGCCCGGCAGGCTCGGCGCGCTCCCTGAGCACCCTGAACCCGGCAAAGCCGATGAGCAGCGGCGCGGCGTAGGCCATGTAGCCGAAGATCTGCAAAAACAGATCGGCCAGCCAGGCCCCGAACGCGCCGCCCAGATTGTGTATCGGCCCGCTCCCGGCCGAGCGTGACCAGCCGGGATCGGAAGGATGATGGCTGGCCAAGCATAGCAGCAGATAGATGGCGGCCACGGCAATGAGCAAAAACAGCGCTTCGGAAATGCGCCGCTTCATGGCCAGCGCCTCGTCGCTGGCCCGCCTGTCCGTTTTGGCTCGTGTACTCACATCTGCCCTGTTTTAAAAGCCAGCCGCAAGCTGTTGATTATGCCTGCTTGAGGGCGGGGTGAACAAGTTCGCCGCCGCGCACGTTGATGCCGTGACGCAGCGATTCAACCTGGTCCCAGCCCGGCTTTGCCATGCGCTGCACGTACGGCAGAATGGTGGCCGACAGCGCCTGACTGGCCGTGCGCGGCACCGCGCCGGGCATGTTGGTGACCGAAAAGTGCGTAACCCCGTCCACCTGGTAGGTGGGCTCGGCGTAGGTGGTCGGGCGGGTTGTTTCGATGCAGCCACCCTGGTCGATGGAAATGTCCACCACCACGGCGCCTTCATGCATGTTGGCCACCATGTCGCGGGTTACCACCCGGGGCGCGCGCGCACCGGTGACCAGAACGGCACCGATGACCAGATCGGCATCGGCCACGTATTCGGCCACGGTGTCGCTGTAGGCATACAGCGCGGTAACGTTGGAGCCTATGGCCTGCATTTCGGCCAGGCGGTCCTGGCGCTTGTCGAACACGGTGATGCGTGCGCCGGAGGCCGCGGCCAGTCGCGCGGCGTTGCCGCCGGCAGCGCCCGCGCCCAGAACCACCACGTGCCCGCGGTCGGCCGACGGAATGCCGCCAAGCAGAACACCACGGCCGCCCTGCGGCTGATGCAGAAGATGCGTGCCCACCTGGGTGGCAATGCGCCCGGCAATGTTGCTCATGGGCGCCAGCAGCGGCAGCGAGCCGTCCGCTTCCTCAACGGTTTCAAACGCCACGCCGGTCAGGCCGATTTCAAGCAGACGCTTGGTCAGCGCCGGCTCAGCGGCCAGGTGCAGATAGCAGAACAGCAGGTGATCGCGGCGCAGGTACTGCAAATCCCCGTCAATGGGCTCCTTGACCTTGACGATGAGCTCGGCCTTTTCAAACAGCGCCTCGGCATCGGGCGCAATATGGGCACCCGCCTGCTGGTAGGCTTCGTCAGAAAACCCGCTGCTGGCGCCGGCGCCCGCTTCGATGTAAACCTCATGACCGGCTGCCACCAGGTCGCCACAGGCACCCGGTACCAGGGCCACACGTCCTTCCTGGGTCTTGATTTCGCGAGGTATTCCGATTCGCATTTTCTTGTGCTCCTTGAGATTTGTTCAGCCTGCACTGCAAAGCTGGCAAAATAAACGACCGACACGCAATCGGCCCGACTTTGAAAATCCCGGCCAATGCCCGCAAGTTGATGAATCTTGCATACCACGGCCCAAACGGAGAAATTATACATGTCCGACCCCCGTCATTTCCGGCTTCTGATCCTTGGTTCCGGCCCCGCCGGCTATACGGCGGCCATTTATGCCGCCCGCGCCAACCTCAAGCCCGCCCTGGTAACCGGCATTGAGCAGGGTGGCCAGATGACCACCACCACCGATGTGGAAAACTGGCCGGGCAGCTACCCCGGTCTGCAGGGCCCGCAGCTGATGCAGGACATGGGCGCCCATGCCGAAGCATTCGACACCGAAATGATTTTTGACCACATTCACACGGCCGACCTGACACAACGGCCCTTCAGGCTGGAAGGCGACAGCGGCGTATACACCTGCGACGCCCTGATTGTTGCCACCGGCGCCTCGGCGCGCTATCTGGGCCTGCCCTCGGAAGAAAAGTTCAAGGGCCGGGGTGTTTCAGCCTGCGCCACCTGCGACGGCTTTTTCTACCGCGACCAGCCGGTGGCCGTGGTGGGCGGCGGCAACACGGCGGTGGAAGAAGCGCTGTATTTGGCCAATATTGCCAGCAAGGTCACCTTGATCCATCGTCGCGACGAGCTGCGCGCCGAAAAGATTCTGCAGGATAGGCTGTTTGAAAAAGAGGCCGAAGGCAAGGTGGAAATTCGCTGGGACCACGTTCTTGATGAAGTGCTGGGCGACGACAATGGCGTAACCGGCATGCGCATCAGGAATGTTCACGACGACGCCCTGACCGAGCTCGACGTGGACGGCGTGTTCATCGCCATAGGCCACGACCCCAACACCAAAATATTTGCCGGCCAGCTCGACATGCAGGACGGTTACATTTGCCTGCGCAGCGGCCAGGACGGCATGGCAACCGCCACCAGCATTCCCGGCGTGTTTGCCGCCGGCGATGTGGCCGACCATATTTACCGCCAGGCGGTCACCTCGGCGGGCTTTGGCTGCATGGCCGCCCTTGACGCGGAAAACTGGCTGGACAATCTGTCGGCCAAGACCGGTGAAAGTGCAGAGCAGGCCGTTCTCGAGTCTTGAGCAGCCGGTTTGGGACGGCCTGTGCGCCACGCCCGGCCCGTTTGTCGACTGGCGTTTTCTGGCCAGCGCCGCCGAGGCCGGCTGCACCGGGCCGGCAGCGGGCTGGCACCCGCTGGCGCTGATCGAGAATGATGCTGACGGCCAGCCGGCGGCGGGCGCCCCGGCCTGGCTGAAAGACCATTCCCACGGGGAATTCGTGTTTGACTTTGCCTGGGCGCGGGCGGCCGATCAGATCGGCCTGCCCTGGTACCCCAAGCTGCTGGTGGCGGCCCCGTTTACGCCGGTGACCGGGCCGCGGCTTTTGGGCGCCGAACAGCATCCGCAGGCCGGGCAAAGGCTGATTGCGACCATGCAGAGGCTGGTTGATGACCATGCGCTGTCTTCCGGTGCGGTCAACTTCTGCTCCGCTACCGACGCTGACCTTCTGCGCCGGGCCGGCTGGCTGGAACGCTTTGACTGGCAGTATCACTGGCACAACCCCGGCTACGCCAGCTTTGATGAGTTTCTGGCCGGCCTGCGCCGCAAGCCGCGCAAGAACATTCGTGCCGAGCGCCGCAAGGCCCGCGAACAGGGCTGGACGTTCCGCTTTCGCAGCGGCCATGAGCTGACCGGCGCCGAGCTTGACCTGGTGGATTCTTGCTATCGCACAACCTTTCATCTGTACGGGAACAGGCCCTCGCTGAACCGCGCGTTTTTCGAGCTGGCAGCGCGCCGGTTCGGGGCACAGTTTCTTGTTTGCATCGCCGCCCGGGACAACACTGACCTGGCCTGCGCCATTTTCTGGCGCGACAACGACCGCCTGTACGGACGCTACTGGGGCAGCCTGGTTGACACCCGCGACGTCCATTTCGAGGCCTGCTACTACCAGGGCATCAGCTACTGCATTGAGCACGGGCTTTCGTGGTTTGAGCCCGGCGCCCAGGGCGAGCACAAGATCCGCCGCGGATTTCTGCCCCGCAAAACCCGTTCGTTTCACTACGTTCGCGACCCGCGCATGCGCGCCGGCATTGCCGACTGGCTGCAGGCCGAAGCGGGCATGCTGCGCGAATACCGGCAGCGGCTTGAAGCGCTCAACCCCTTTGGAGACCGCTGATGCCCTTTCCCATCATTCAGCTGGACAAGGACCCGCACAGCCCTTTTCCCAACCCGCTTGAAAGCGCCAATGACGACGGGCTGGTGGCCATGGGCGGTGATCTGCACCCCGAGCGCCTGCTCAACGCTTACCGGGCCGGCATTTTTCCGTGGTATGAAGACGGCGGCCCGATTCTGTGGTGGTCGCCACAGCCGCGGGCGGTCATGCTGCCCGGAGGCATGTATCTGTCGCGCCGCTTCAGGCGCACCCTGCGCCAGGGCAATTACCGCATTGCGGCCGACACCCGCTTTGATGAGGTCATTGCCGCCTGCGCCGCCCCGCGCCAAAACCAGGAAGGCACCTGGATTACCGCAGAGATGAAACAGGCCTACAGCCAGCTGCACCGCATGGGCCACGCCCACAGCATTGAGGTTCATGACCTGGACGGCCATCTGATTGGCGGGCTTTACGGGCTGGCGCTGGGGCGGATTTTCTTTGCCGAATCCAAATTCCACCGCCGCAGCGACGCCTCCAAAATTGCCCTGGCCGTCCTGATGAAGGCGCTGGATTCATGGGGCTTTATTCTGTGCGACTGCCAGATATGGAACCCGCATCTGGAAAGGCTGGGGGTCAACCTGCTGTCGGGCGAGCTTTTTGCCGCCGCGCTGGCGCGCGGCATTGGCGAGCCGGCCGATGTCGGGCGCTGGCAGGACGATATTCAGACGCTGGACTTGACTCGCTGGCCCTGAGGCTTCAGGTAAACAGGTCTTTCAGGCTCGCGTCGTTCGAGCGCGCGCCGCGCTTTTGACGGGCCAGCGCCAGCGTGGCCTGCGCCAGATTGGCAAACAGCGCCCTGTCATCGCCACCGGCATTTTCGGCCGCCTGCATCAGGCGGCGGCAGGCTTCCACATCGCCGCGCTCCACCGGGCCGGTCAGCGCCTGCGGGCTGCCCAACGCGGCAACGGATTCGAGCGTGCCCTGCTGAAGATCGGCCAGAACGCGCCCGGCCTGCTCTTCGGGCAGCCCCGCCTGCCGGGCCAGCCGCACCGCCAGCGCGTGAATGGTGACCAGAAAATTGCTGGCCGTTACGGTGGCGGCGTGCCAGGCCGCCTTGTCGGTCGCCGCAAACGGCAGCCAGCGCCCGCCGGCCCGCTCGAAGACCGGCTGCAGCCTGTCCAGTGCCGCCTCATCGCCCTCGGCCACGCACCAGGTGCCGGCAAAGTTTTTGGTGGCCAGCGCCGGATCGGAAAAGGCGCGCACCGGGTGTACGCTGGCCACCCGTTCGCCCAGCGAACGCAGGACGCCGGCCTCGGCCGAGCCGGAAAGGTGAAACACCAGGCTCAGGGCTGCGGGAAGCTGCGGCAGGCTGGCCGGAGCCAACAGTCCATCGGGCAGCCCCAGCATCAGCCAGCCGCCGGCAATGCGCTCGTCGAGCTGGGCAACGGGTTCACCGGCGCCAATGAATTCAACCGCCCGGCGGGCGCTGTCCAGGCTGCGATTGGCAACCAGCCCGGGGCGCAAATATCCGTCGGCCAGCAGGCAGCGCGCAACAGCCCGCGCGGCCCGGCCGCAGCCCAGAATGTGCAGAGTGGGCCTTGTGCTCATGTTTCGCCGTGCTCGCGACGATTAGGTGCCGGCGGCCGCTGTCCGGGCGTGCGCGCCATATAGTTGTCCAGGCTTTCGAGCCCGTTCTGGTATTGGCGCCCCACCAGGTACGGCAGGGCCAGACCCACATAACGCCCCACCAGGTCAACCGGCCCGAAGCGGGCGGTCATGCCCCAGGTGACCTGCTGGCCCTCAATGTCGCGGGCAATTTCAAACCAGGTGTCGAATTCATTGCCGGCCAGATCCATTTTCATGCCCACCCAGCGCGGACTTTGTGTTTCAACTATCCACATGCGGCTTTCGTCCGACTGCGGCGTTTCGCGCCACACCAGCGTAGCGCCCGCGCCTGTGGCCGGGCCTTCAAGCCACCAGGCGGTTTGCGGCCTGTCGACCAGCCACGGCACCCATTCCGGAAAATGACGCATGTCCTGCAGGACTTCAA
Source organism: Wenzhouxiangella sp. (assembly GCA_035302305.1). Taxonomy (GTDB): domain Bacteria; phylum Pseudomonadota; class Gammaproteobacteria; order Xanthomonadales; family Wenzhouxiangellaceae; genus Wenzhouxiangella. Next base: position 7,555 of record DATGSU010000087.1, read on the forward strand.
AAATGAGGTGTTCGGAATGCTGCATGGTCACCGTGCGTTCGACCTTGACGCTGCCTGGCAGCAGAAAACCCAGGATCACCAGGGCCACCGACAGGATCAGCAGCGCGCCAAACAGTTTTCTGATCATGGGGACATGCTCCCGTCAGTGCAGCCAGCGGTTGTCGTTGTCGCTGTCATTGTTGTTGCTGCTGCTATTGGACCCGTCGGACTCATCCGGCCCATCGTACCAGTCATCATCACCATCGCCGCCCCACATATGATCCGACCAGTCGCTGTCGTCATCCTCCTCCAGCTCCCAGTCGTAGCGCTTGAGCGGCACCCGGTCAACGTGGCGAAACACAAAGGCCAGCACCAGTCCAACGAACAGGCCGCTGACGTGCAGCTCCCAGCTGATGCGGGTGTTGGCCGGCAAGATGCCGCCGAGCATGGAACCGTAGACAAACCAGATGGCCAGCGATACAGCCACCGAGCGCATGTCGCGGCGCAGCAGGCCCGACATGAAGACAAAGGCCAGAATGGCATAAACCAGCCCGCTGGCGCCAATATGAACGCTGGGTCGCGCAAACAACCAGGCCACGGCCGAGCTGCCCGCATACATGGCCGGGAGCGCTCTGAGCGAGGCGTTGGGATACAAAAACAGCAGCGCCACGCCGCCCACAAACAGCGGCAGGGTGTTGGATGCGATATGCGCCAGGCCGCCATGCAAAAGCGGCGTGGTAATCAGTCCCAGCAGGCCCGAGGCCTGGCGCGGCCGCAAACCGAAGCGCGCCAGATCAAGCCGCGCGCCGTGATCCACCAAAAACACCAGCCATATCAGCGCAATGAAAACCAGGGTCAGACGCACCGCCAGCCACAGATTCTGCCGG
>DATGSU010000088.1:0-11374 GCA_035302305.1 Wenzhouxiangella sp.
TAACCGCAGCAAGCATTTGCTGATAGACGATGACCAGACCCGCGAGCACTCCAGGGTCGCCGGCGCCCTGTCGGAGCTGGGCCGACGCCTGTCGCAGCGAGAACGCCCCGCCATTGTGGTCGACTGCACCGCCGACCCGCAGCTGTCGCGCTATTACCCCGAATGGCTGCGCGCCGGGTTTGGCGTGGTCACGCCCAACAAGCACGGCTTTGCCGGCGATATCAGCCTGTACCGCACCATTCAGCAGGCGGCGGTTGAAGGCCGCGCGCCTCTGGGCTATTCGGCCACCGTGGGCGCCGGGCTGCCCATACTGTCCAGCCTCAAAAGACTGCGTGCCGGCGGCAAGCAGCCCGAATCCGTCTTTGCGGTGGTGTCGGGCACACTCTCGCACGTGTTCTCCAGGCTCAGCACCGGGCTTTCGCTGTCGGCGGCCGTCGAGGATGCCCGCGCACGGGGCTATACCGAGCCCGATCCGCTGGAAGACCTGTCTGGCCGCGACGTGGAGCGCAAGCTGCTCATCATGCTGCGCGAAAGCGGGCTGGACAATGCCAGCGTCCACCGCGAGCCGGTGGTTGACGACTACTGGGCCGCCGCCGCGCGCGGCGAGGGGGACGTGATTGCCGCCCTGCGCAGCAAGGACGCCATATGGGCGCAGCGGCGCAAGGCGGCGCAGGCGGCCGGCAAGGTGTGGGTATATCTGGCCCAGTCAGGGCCGGGCGGGGCGCGCGTCGGCCCGGTCGAGGTTGAGCAGGATTCGCCATTTGCACAGCTTAGCGGCAGCGGCAACCTGGCCCATATCCGGCTGCCCGATGACCCGCAAACCCCGCTGACCATTCACGGACCGGGGGCCGGCGTTGCAGTCACCGCCGGGGCCGTGCTGGCCGACGTAGTGGATGCGGGGGTGCGGCTGGGCAACCAGCACGACAATCAGCACGACAATCAGCGCCGGTAAAGATATTCCTGCATGCCGTTGCCCAGCAGCATGGCCTTTTCAATGGCAAACCCCGGCAGCAGTTTTTCCAGATCCTTGGGGCTGTAGCGTGGCGCCGCCACGGCGGCGGCTGCCTCCGGGAGCGTAACGGAAAGCTCGGCGCCGGCCGGTGCCACCGACGGTGGCTCGGCCGGCATTTCCCGGGCTGAGTATTCAATGAGGGCATGCAGGCGGGCCGGCTTTTCCGTGCGCCTGGCCAGCACGCTTCCCAGCGCCCGAATCAGCGGCGGCGACAGATAGTTGAGCAGGTTCCAGCACAGCACAAGGTCGGCGGCTTCACCGCGCGCCGGCGGCAGCAGGCTTTCAAGCCAGCGTTCGTACAGCGCTTCGTCATCGCCTTCCTCGAGCACCGGCAGGGTGCTGAGCCGCGACGGCAGGTCAACGACATCAAGCCGGCAGCGGTAGCGTGAGAAAAGCTCCACCGTGCCGGACCGGGCTCTGCCCAGGTCGAGCACAAAATGGCGCCTGTCTTCGTCAAATGCATCGACGACGTCATAAAACAGGGGGGCGCGAAAGGAGCCCGCGTTTTCCTGCTCCTGCTGCGCCATGGCTGCGCTGGTGCTCACTGGCGTATTTGCCCCGGGGCCGCAAAAATCAGTGGCTCAGCTCCTTGCCGCCCTTGGCCGGCTGGGCCGCAGGCTTGACCTTGTCGGGCGCGGCCTTGACCAGGGTGTCGCTTTTGCTGTCCATGTCTATGGAGCCGTTGAAGCGCGCTCCATCTTCGAGGCTGACGCGCGGCGCCGTGATGCTTCCTTTTACCCGCGCGCTTTTGCGCACCACCACCTGCTCGGTGGCCACCAGATTGCCGTCCATGCGCCCATCGACATAGATGGTGTGCGCGTAGACATCGGCCTGGACCTCGCCCTGGCTGCCAATGGTTACGCTGTTGTTTTTGAGTTCAACGGTCCCCTTGACGCGACCTTCAATGACCAGGTCCTCGTCTCCATTGAGCTTGCCGTCGACATGGATTGACGGACCAATCATGGCCGTCCCGCCGCTGGAACGCGGCGCTTCGCGCGGTTTGCTTGTCATGGTGGTTTCTTCCTTTTGGTCGGCGCCAGCTCTCGCAGATCGTCGCTTACGCTTGCTGAACATGCAGATTTCCTGACGGGGTGGAGTTGTACAACCTACCCCGTCAGGCTGGCCGGGTCAAGCCCGGCCGCGCCGGAAGAAAGCCGGATTTTTGAAAGCTACTCGTGATCTATATCAAGAAAGCTGCGCAGCGGATCGGAGCGGGTCGGGTGTTTGAGCTTTCTCAGCGCCTTGGCCTCGATCTGGCGAATGCGCTCGCGGGTGACATCGAACTGCTTGCCGACCTCCTCCAGGGTGTGGTCGGTGTTCATGTCGATGCCAAAACGCATGCGCAGCACCTTGGCCTCGCGCGGCGTCAGGCCCGAAAGCATCTTTTGTACCGTATCGGTCAGGCCGGTGCTGGTGGCCGTTGCGTCGGGCGAGAGCACGTTCTCGTCTTCGATGAAATCACCCAGGTGTGAATCCTCGTCATCCCCGATGGGCGTTTCCATGGAGATGGGCTCGCGCGCAATCTTGAGCACCTTGCGCACCCGGTCCTCGGGCATTTCCATGCGCACCGAAAGCTCTTCCGGCGTTGGCTCACGACCCATTTCCTGCAGCATGGCCCGCGAGGTGCGGTTGAGCTTGTGAATGGTTTCGATCATGTGCACCGGAATGCGGATGGTGCGTGCCTGGTCGGCAATCGAGCGCGTAATGGCCTGGCGAATCCACCAGGTGGCGTAGGTTGAAAACTTGAACCGGCGGCGGTAGTCGAACTTGTCGACCGCCTTCATCAGGCCGATGTTGCCTTCCTGGATCAGGTCCAGGAACTGCAGGCCGCGGTTGGTGTATTTCTTGGCAATGGAAATAACCAGACGAAGGTTGGCCTCGACCATTTCCTTCTTGGCGCGGCGCGCCTTGGCCTCGCCTATGGACATGGCGCGGTTGAGGTCGAGCAGATCGGCCACGCTGATGCGCTGCTCGCGCTCAAAGCGGGCCAGGGTTTCCTGCATTTCGGCAATTTCCTCGGCGTGCTCCTTGAGCGCCTTGGCCCAGTCGCTGCGCTTTCTGAGCAGGCCGGCCAGCCATTCCGGGTCGGACGCGTTGTCGCGGAAGCTCTTGATGAAGTCCTTGCGCGGCATGCCGCAGCGCTCGACGCATACCTGCATGATGGCGCGCTCGACGTCGCGCACGCGCGTCACGTGGTAGCGCATGGTGTCAATCAGCAGATCAAGGGTTTTGGGCGCCAGCTTGAGGCGCATGAACTGCTCTTCAATCTGGTCGTGAATCTCGTCGGCCCTGGGGCTGTTTTCGTAGCGGTCGCGCAGCCTGAGGTAGTGTTCGTGCAGCTCGCGCATGTTGTCAAAAAACTGGCGCACCAGCTCGGGGTCGGTAATGGTGTTGACCGTCTGGGGCGGCTTTTCTTCACCGTCCTCGTCGAAGTCGGAGAAATAGTCCGACTCCTCTTCCAGCGCCGCTTCCATGGTCTCTTCAGAAATCAGGCCCATTTCAGTCAGCACCTGCGGCTTGATGAAACCGCTGACCAGCTCGTTGAGGCGCAGGTTGCCGGCCTGCCACTTGGCGTCCTGCTCAAGCAGAACGGTGATGGTGCCGGGGAAGCGCGCCATGGCCTGGCCGACCTGGTTCATGCCGTCTTCAATGCGCTGCGCAATTTCGCGCTCTTCTTCCTTTTTGAGCAGGTCGACCGTGCCCATTTCACGCATGTACATGCGCACCGGGTCGGTGGTGCGGCCAAGGTCCCTTTCCACCGCCGCCAGCTGAGCCTCGGCTTCGGCCTGGGCCGATTCGTCGTCGGCATCGGTGCTGGCGGAATCGTTCAGAATGAGGGCGTCGGCATCTTCCGGCTCCTCTTCGAACACCTTGATGCCCATGTCGTTGATCATGTTGACGATGTCCTCGATCTGTTCGGGATCGACGATATCGCCGGGCAGGTGGTCATTGACCTGGGCATAGGTCAGCCACTGGCCCTGCTCGCGTCCTTTTTCAATCAGCTTCTTGAGCTGCGAGGGGCGCTTGTTTTCGTTTGTGTTTTCGTTTTCGGATGTCATATCTGGTTCAACTCTCTGTGCGCTGATTGAGCAGTTTGCGCAGTTCACGGGTGCTCGCTTCGTCAAGCCCCCCCTGGTTGAGCTGGATCTGCTGCAGCTCGCGTATTCGCGTCTCTATAATCTGACGACGTATTCGGCCCAAAGTTTGTGTCAGCATGTCACTCATGCTGTCCTGGTCGGTGCTGACCGGCCGGGCGGCCAGACGGGCCAGCCACGGCTGCTCACGACGACCGCGCCATGCTTCAAGGAGCTTGGCCGTAGTGAAATGGGGCTTGTCGCGGCAGAATTCAATCAATTCGCGCAGAAACTCAAGTCCGCGCACCTGTGCCGGCCCCTCAAGCATACTGATTTGTACCCCGTCAGCCAAGCCTGGCTGCTGCACGATCAGGGCAACCGCATATTGTACAGGCGTCAGCGCGCGGTCATCGTCAAGCCGCACGGGGCTTGCCTGTGCGCGACTGGCCGGCGCCGGGTTGTGGCTGCTGTAGCCTGTTCGCCGCCGCAGCTCCTGGCGCATCAGCGCCGCGAAGGCCGCGTCGGGCAGCTTGTTCAGATGCGGCTCGGCCAGCGCCACCAGGCGGGCGCGGCCATCAATGGTCTCCATGTCGACCGACTCGGCCAGCCGGTCGAAAAAAAATTCCGACAGCGGCACCGCCTCTGCAACCCGCTGCCTGAACGCCCTCTCGCCGTGGCGGCGCACCAGCGAGTCGGGGTCTTCGCCTTCGGGCATGAACAGAAAGCGAACCTCACGATTGGCCCCAAGCCTTGGCAGGGCCACTTCCAGCCCGCGCCAGGCCGCCTGCCGTCCGGCCCGGTCGCCGTCAAAGCAGAACACCACCACGGGCGCGGCGCGAAACATCAAATCAACGTGTTCGGGCGTCACCGAAGTGCCCAGGGTGGCCACCGCGTTTTCCACCCCGTATTGATGCAGCGCGGCAGCGTCCATATAGCCTTCCACCACCAGGATCTGGTCCGGCAAGCCGCCGCGACGCACCTGGTAGAGCCGGTAGAGCTCGCGCCCCTTGTGGAAAACCGGCGTTTCGGAGGTGTTGATGTATTTGGGCCCGCGCTCGCCCAGGGCGCGCCCGCCAAAGGCGATGACCCGCCCGCGCCGGTCATGGATAGGAAACATGATCCGGTTGCGAAAGCGGTCGGTGACCCGGCCGTCCCTGAGGCTGACCAGGCCGGCCTGTTCAAGCTCGGCGGCGGAAAAGCCCGATGCGGTCAGCCGGTCGGCCAGCAGCTGCCAGCCCTGGGGCGCAAAGCCAATGCCAAATTCCGTGATGGTGGCGGCATCAAAGCCGCGCCTTTTGAGGTATTCCCGGGCTGCGGAACCGGCGTCAAGCTGTTCAACAAACCAGTCCTGGGCCAGCGTCAGCGCCTGATAGAGCCGGTCGTGCTTTCTGGTTGGGGCCCGCCCGCCCTGGCGCGGCACCTCCAGCCCGACAAGCTGTGCCAGCTCCTCGACTGCGGCCGGAAACTCCAGCCCGTCGTGGTTCATGACAAAGCCAATGGCGCTGCCGTGGGCGCCACAGCCAAAGCAGTGATAAAACTGCTTGTCGGCGCTGACCGTAAAAGAAGCGGTTTTTTCGTCGTGAAAGGGGCACAGCGCCTTGAATTCGCCGCGCCCGGCCGGTTTCAGGTCAACCCTGGAGCCAATGATCTCGACAATATCAACGCGATCAAGCAGGGTTTCAATAAAGTCTTCTGGAATAAGGCCGGCCACGGCACCAGTTTAGCGCTGGCGCTGTCAGCCTGCCAGTCGGGCCCGAACCAGCGCCGAGACCTTGCTCATGTCGGCGCGCCCCTGCAGCCGGGGCTTGAGCAGACCCATCACCTGGCCCATGGCGCTCATGTCGGCAGCGCCCGATTCGGCCAGCACCTCGTCAACCACGGCCTCAACCTCTTCATCAGACAGCTGGGCCGGCAGGTAGGCCTGCAGTATGGCAATTTCCTCTTCTTCGGCAGCGGCCAGCTCGGGGCGGCCGCCCCTGGTGTACTGGGCAATGGACTCGCGACGCTGCCTGACCATTCTTTCAACCACAACCTGCGTCTGGTCGTCATCAAGCTCGGCCTGGTCGTCAATTTCACGCTGCCTGATGGCAGCCATGAGCATGCGCAGGGTTTGCAGGCGCTGCTTTTCGCCCGCCCGCATGGCCTGTTTGATATCGTCGGCAATTTTTGCTTTCAGCGACATGTAATGACCCGTTTGCCCGCAAGTTGCGTAGAATGGAGAGCCTGTTTTGCCTGGTTCAGGTTTAATACAGGCGACGGCGGTTGACGCGCTCGCGCGACAGCTTGCGCATGTGGCGCTTGACGGCCGCAGCCTTCTTGCGCTTGCGCTCCTGGGTCGGCTTTTCGTAGTACTCGCGGCGGCGCGCTTCGGAAATAACGCCTGCTTTTTCACACGAGCGCTTGAAGCGGCGCAAGGCAAACTCAAACGGCTCGTTTTCCCTGACTCTTACAGTGGGCATTCGTTGCAATTCCTCAAAATACAGTATTAAAGTGGAAACGTTAAGGACTGGAAATTCAATCCAGCAGATCATTATAACTTGCAGACCCTTGACATGCAAAACATTCTGGGCATAGAAAGCTCGTGCGACGAAACCGGCGTTGCCATCTACAGCGCCAGCGCGGGGCTGGTGAAAGACCTGGTTTATACCCAGGCCGACCATGCCGCCTATGGCGGCGTGGTTCCCGAGCTGGCGTCGCGCGACCATATTCGCAAGCTGCCGGCCATGCTGCACGAGCTGCATGAACTGACCGGCATTGCGCCGCATGAAATTGATGCCGTGGCCTACACCGCCGGGCCGGGGCTGGCCGGCGCGCTTCTGGTGGGCGCCGCCACTGGCGTGGCCTACGCCGCGGCGCTGGATGTGCCCGCCATCGCCGTCCATCACATGGAGGCGCATCTGCTCTCGCCCCTGCTTGAAGAACCGGCGCCGGAATTCCCGTTTGTGGCCCTGCTGGTGTCCGGCGGCCACACCATGCTGGTGGCGGTCGAGGACTTTGCCCGCTACCAGCTTTTGGGCGAAACCCTGGACGACGCCGCCGGCGAGGCTTTTGACAAAACCGCCCGGCTGCTGGATCTGGGCTATCCCGGCGGGCCCGAGGTGGCCCGCCTGGCCATCGATGGCAATTCTGAAAAATATGAATTCCCGCGCCCCATGACGCGCCGCCCCGGGCTGGACTTCAGTTTTTCCGGCCTCAAGACCCACACCCGCGAGCTGATTGCCCGCGTCGACAAAAGCGCCTATGCCGACGTGGCGGCCGGCTTTGAGCAGGCCGTGGCCGAAACCCTGGCCATCAAATGCCGGCGCGCGCTCGAGCATACCCGCATGGAGCGCCTGGTGGTGGCCGGCGGCGTCAGCGCCAACCTGCGCCTGCGCGCCGAGCTCGACAAGAGAATACCCGGTCGGGTCTACTACCCGTCCATGCGGCTGTGCACCGACAACGGCGCCATGATTGCCCACGCCGGCTGGTACCGCCGGGCCGAAGGCAGCAAAAGCGGCCTTGTTCGGGTGCGACCGCGCTGGCCCATAGATGAACTCAACCGGCAGCCATGATTTCCCGGCGCATCCATGCAGGCACCGCCGGCCCTCCACACTCAACACAGACCCAACAGCTGAACAGCAAACACATGGACACAGTCTTTATCAAGGACCTCGACATTGAAACCGTCATCGGCATCTATGACTGGGAGCGCAAGATTCGCCAAACCGTTCGCCTCAATGTTGAAATGCAAAGCGATGTCGCAAAGGCGGCCGCCACCGACCACATCGACGATGCGCTCGACTACAAGGCCGTGGCCAAGCGCCTGATTGGTTTTGTCGAGGCCAGCAGCTTTCAGCTGGTTGAAACCCTGGCCGAGCGCTGCGCCGAAATCATCCTCGCCGAATTTCCGGTGACCCGGGTGCGGCTGGAGCTCGACAAGCCGGGCGCGGTGACGGGCTCGCGCTCGGTGGGCGTGCGCATTGAACGCGGGGCCGCCGCATGAGCACCGCGTGGCTGGGTCTGGGCTCCAACCAGAACGCGCAGGCCAACCTGCGCGCAGGGCTGGCGGCGCTGTACCGCCGCTTTGACCATCTGGCCGTTTCTCCGGTCTACCGCTCGCCGGCGGTCGGCTTTTCCGGCCAGGATTTCCTCAACTGCGCGGCGCGCATCAGCACCGACCTGTCGCCGGTGCAGCTCAAGCAGTGGCTCACCGACCTGGAAGATGCGCACGGCCGCGACCGCAGCCAGCCCAAATTTTCCGACCGCAGTCTCGACATCGACATCCTTCTCTACGACGACCTGGTCGGGCAGTTTGGCCGGCTTGTCCTGCCGCGCGATGAAATTCTTGAATACGCCCACGTGCTCAAGCCGCTGGCCGACCTGGCGCCCGATTTGAAGCACCCCGTAAGCGGGCAGACCTTCGCCGCCCACTGGGAAGCTTTCAGCGGCGACCGCACGCTGACCCGGGTTGCCGAAATGAGCTGGCCCGGCTCGGGGTGATAGCCTGTGGTGCATGAGCCAATCCATCCTTTCATCCGGAGAAGACTTCATGAAAATTGACCACCCGACCACCGAAAACGCCGTTTTGCTGCTGGTTGACGTTCAGGGCAAGCTGGCCCGCATCATGCACGATTCTGAAGCCATGATTCGCCAGCAGGCCATTCTGGTGGAAGCCTGCCGACTGCTGGATGTGCCCGTGGTGTGGGCCGAGCAGGTGCCCGACAAGCTGGGGCCGACCGTGCCGGAACTGTCGGAAAAGCTTGACGGCTGCTCGGCGCTGGGTAAATCCAGCTTTGGCTGCTGGGGCGACGATGCCCTGCGCCAGTCCATCATCAAAAGCGGCCGCGACCGGGTTTTGCTGGCCGGCATTGAAGCGCACGTGTGCGTGTGGCAAACCGCGGCCGCGCTGACGCAAAATGACTTTCAGGTGCACGTCATTGCCGATGCCATCTCTTCGCGCTCGGCCTTCAATCGCGACATTGCCCTCCAGCGCATGGCTGCGGCCGGCATTCACCTGAGCAATGTCGAAATGGCCCTGTTCGAGATGATGGGCGACGCCACCCACCCGCGCTTTCGCGACGTCAGCCGCCTGCTGCGCTGATCTACATGTTTAACAGACGTCCGCCGTCAACCGCCAGAATCTGGCCGGTGATGTAGGGTGCATCCAGCGCCAGAAAGGCCACCGCGCCGGAAATGTCCTCGGGCCGGCCGGTTCGCCGCAGCGCCACGCGGTCCAGAATCCGGCGCCGCTGTTCGTCGTCCATGTCATTTTCGGGCCACAGAATGGCGCCCGGCGCCACCGCGTTGACGCGCACCCCGGGCGCCAGCTCGCGGGCCAGTGATCGGGTCTGGGCAATCAGCCCGGCCTTGCTCTGGCTGTAGATTGAATGGTCATCCAGCGGCACCAGGCCGTAGATGTCGACAATGTTGACGATAGAGCCACGGCGCGTGGCCAGCGCCTGTGCACACAGCTTGGACAGCATGAACGGCGCCCTTAGGTTGACCGCCATCAGCTGGTTCCAGTCATCGGAATTGGCCCCGGCAACCGGCGTCGGCCTGAATATGGACACGTTGTTGACCAGTACGTCGATGCGCCCAAAGGCATCAAGCGCGGCGCGGCAGATTGCCTGTGGCGCGGACTCATCGGCCAGGTCGGCGGAAAACGCCGCTGCCGAACCCGGGCGTGCGTGGTTGAGCTCATCCACCAGCGCCCGGGCCTGGTCGGCCGAGCTGCGGTAGTGAACCAGCACCGACAGTCCACGGGCGTGCAGCGCCCCGGCAATGGCCCGGCCAATGCGGCGCGCCGCGCCGGTTACAATTGCCGCAGGTTCTTGAGCAGTCTCTTCACGTGTCATCCATGCGTCCTCCATCGCTGTCGCTGCCGCAGCCGCCTGACGAACTGGCCAGGCTGAGCACCGAGCTGGGCAACCGCATGGTGGCCGAAATACAGCGCGGCGGCCCCATGCCCTTCGACCAGTATATGCGCATGGCGCTGTATGAGCCCGGCCTGGGCTACTACGTCAACGGCCTGCACAAGTTTGGCGCCGAGGGCGACTTTGTCACCGCCCCCGGCCAGGGGGCGCTTTTTGCCGCCGCAGTGGCCCGCCAGTGTGACGAGGTGGCGCGCGCCATTGGCCCCGGCTGGACGCTGATGGAGCTGGGGCCGGGCGCCGGCACCCTGGCGCGCGACGTGCTCGAGCGCCTTGAAGTCCCGCCCGCCCGGTACCTGATTCTCGAACCCAGCGCCGCCCTGCGCCAGGTTCAGCGCGAAACCCTCGATACCCTGCCCGCAGCGCTGCGGGCAAAAGTCCACTGGCTTGATGCCCCGCCGGAAGAATCGTTCGAAGGCGTCATTTTGGCCAATGAGGTCATTGACGCCCTGCCGGTGGCGCGTTTCTTGGTGGACAAGGGCCGGTTTTTTGAACAGTTTGTGGCGGTCGGCGACCAGCGGCTGCAGTGGCATGTGGCCGAGCCGCGCCCGCGGGTTATGTCGGCCCTGAAAGCGCTTGCCGAAGCCCTGCCGGCGCCGCTGCCCGGCGGCTATGCCAGCGAAATATGCGTGGACCTGCCCGGCTGGCTGGACACCGTAACCCGGCCGCTGGCGCGCGGACTGGCGCTGTTTATTGACTACGGCTATCCGCGCGCCGAGTACTATCACGCCGACCGCAGCGACGGCACGCTGGTGTGCCACTACCGGCACCGCGCCCATTTTGACCCGTTCGTGTGGCCCGGACTGACCGACATTTCAGCGTTTGTGGACTTTACCGCAGCCGCCGAAGCCGGCCATGATGCCGGCATGGAAGTGGCCGGATTTTCCAGCCAGGCGGGCTTCCTGCTGTCGCTGGGCGTTCATGAGATGATTGAACAGGCGGCCAGCGAGCGCGAAAGGATGAGCCTGGCCGGAGAAATCAAGCGCCTGACCCTGCCCGGCGAAATGGGCGAACGCTTCAAGGTGCTGGGCCTGGCGCGCGGCAAAGTGCCGGAAAGACTGGCCGGCTTCGAGCTCATGAGCCAGCTGCACCGGCTGTAGGCTTCTGGCGGCTGACCGGAGCAGCAAGCCGGAACAAAATGCCGGAGCTGAAAACCGGAACCACAAACTAGAGCGGCAAGCCTAATTCAAGGCTCTATGCTCTGGGCTGCATTCCAGCCCGCTTTCGCGTCATGCCCAAAACATACGATTACATCATTGTGGGTGCCGGCTCCGCCGGCTGCGTTCTGGCCAACAGGCTGAGCGCCGACCCGGCCGTGCGCGTGCTGCTGCTTGAGGCCGGCCCGCGCGACTGGAATCCGTTCATCCACATGCCGGCCG
>DATGSU010000089.1:0-2446 GCA_035302305.1 Wenzhouxiangella sp.
GGGGTTGCCGGCGTAAAGGCCGCCAAAACCCTGGGCGTACAGCTGGTTGAAGTCGGGCGCCCGGAAAGCCTTGCCGAGGCGCGCAAACAGGCGCCAGTCATCGGCAGGTCGCCAGCCGGCCGCCAGGTTGCCGGTAACAGCCGAGCCGAAATGCTCATCCCTGTCCCCACGCAGGCTGGCTTCCCAGTCAAAGGCCTGGCTGCGGCCTTCCAGCCCTGTCCAGGCGCCTATGTTGTAGCGATCGCCCGACCAGTTGTCGCTGCTGTAGCCGGATTCGCGCCAGCTGTCCATGCCCAGCAACCATTGTGAATATGCTCCAATGCCGCGTTCGGCCTGGATGCTGGCCTGCGTTCGGCGTGTCTGCGTGCTCGAATCGCCAAACGGGGTCTCGGTGTCAAGACGGTCGCGCAGCAGTCCGGCAGAAGCCTGCCAGCGCCAGTTTTCGCCAGGGTTGTGTTTGTAGGTGGTTACAGCCGACCAGCTTTGAATATCGGACACACCCTGGTCAAACTCCACCTGGCCATCGTTGCCGCGCATGCTCCATGAAAGTTCGCCGGCGGCAAGGCTGTATTCTCCGCCCATGGTCAGGCTGGCGTTTTCGAAACCGTCGTTGTCGGGGTCGTAGGAAAAGCCGCGTTCATTCTGGGCGGAAAACCCCTCGACCTTGCGCACGCTGGCACCAAGCGAGAAAGGTGCGCTGCCGACCGCAGCCGACACGCTGCGATCGCGGTAGCGGCCCCAGGCACCACGCACGTGCGCTCCATCAGGCGTGCGCGTAAAGATCTGGATTACGCCGCCTATGGCGTCGGATCCCCAGCGGGCGGCCTGCGGGCCGCGCACGATTTCAATGCGCTCAACAATGGCCGGGTCCATGGATTCCCAAGTAAAGGCGCCGGTGCCGGCCGCGGCTGCGCGCACGCCGTCGATCAGCACCAGCATGTGGTTGGAGTTGCTGCCGCGCATGAAGACCGACGTCTGCGAACCGGGCCCGCCGCCGCGGGCAACATCCAGACCGGCTTCAAGGCGCAAAAGCTCAAGCAGGTCGGGCGCCTGGCTGTGTTCGATCTGCTCGCGGCTGATGACGGACGAACGCGCCAGCCCGGCATCGGCCTGCTCGCTGCGGCTGGCCGTGACCACAATGGGCTCGCCTTCAAAATTGTCGGCGGCAGTGGCCGGCGCTGCAAAAACCAGACCGGCGACCGCCAGTCCCGAATAAAGAATTGACTTGTGCATTGTTTCTCCTGGCGCTCACCCGCGCAGTGGCCGGAGGCGGGCAGGAGAGAGGTCAGGAAAATGCCGGCTGCATGCGGCGTTTATCAAGACTCCCGGTTGCCCGCCGCAACCCGGTTGATGGTTTTTTGGTGCAGCAGGCCGGTCTCCTGGCTGGCGGCGGCCGTTGACTTTAAACGGCCGGGCTGAAACCTTCCCCCGGCACGGGCCGGAGTGGTTGCATTCAGTCACATCAAAGCTGTTGATGCCGCATACAGTTGCGGGGGCAGCACCGGATTTGCACCGGTTTCCCGTAAACCTGCTGCTTGGTGTTTGGCCGGGCAGCAGGGCTGCCCGGCCCGGTGAATTATAGCCCAGAGCGGGCGGCAGAATCGTTCAGGCGGCCTTCTCGCGATTGTTCCTGATGGCCTCGGCATGATCCGACAGGCCGGCCTGCAATTCGGAAAGATCAAAATCGTCAACGCTGATGATCTCAAGCACGCGCTTGCGCAGAGCCGAAAGCTGCCTGATTTCATCCTTGTCCAGAATGCCCTTTGAAAGCGCTTCTTCCAGCTGCTGCTCAAAAGTGTAGCCGGCGACCAGTCCGGACCTTACAGCCTTGGTCAGGCGCCGCTCCAGCGGCTCGGCGGCAATGACATCGGGCAGCAGGCGCTCGATAATGCCCAGCCAGTTGCCGCTTCTGTCGGACGTGTAAATGCCGCGTCCAAGGCGGCTGCGGGTGTCCGAAGGAGACAGCAGCAGGGCGGCCACCTTGTGGGTGAGCCGGTCGTTGGGGGCGCGCTCGATGCGTCCGAACGGGAAAATGATCAGGCGCAGAAAGGGCCGCAGCCACGCCAGCGGATAGTTGTCTATGACCGCGCGCATGGCCTGCTGGGTTTTGAAGATGGCGTCGTGAAAGGCCCAGGCCAGAATCGGCTGGTCGGCGCTCGGGCGCGCATCGTGCTCAAAGCGGCGCAGCATGGAAGCGCAAATGTACAAGTGGCTGAGCGCATCGCCCAGGCGGCCGGAAATCATTTCCTTCATCTTGAGCTTGCCGCCGTAGGTGAGCATGGCCACGTCGGACAAAAACGCAAAGCCGGCGCTGTAGCGGCTGAGCTTGCGGTAGTACTTGCGGGTTCGCCGGTCGCTGGGCACGGCGGCAAAGCGGGCAAAGCTCAGGCCCAGCACAAACGCCCTTACGGCATTTGAGATGCTGTGGCCGATGTGGCTGAACAAA
>DATGSU010000090.1:0-8360 GCA_035302305.1 Wenzhouxiangella sp.
GCAAGCTGGCCGACATCAGCCACGTTTTATTGACGCATCCGCGCATGGCCGACAATGTGCCGGCATTCAAGGACGCCCTGCTGGGCCTGTCGGGCGATGACGGCGGCCAGCAGGTGCTGGACTCGCTGGGCATTGAAAAGGGCTTTGAGCCCATGGAGCAGGAAGACGCCGAGTTCATGATCGACCTGATGGAAACCTTGCTGGACTAAAGACCAATGCATGCACATGGCTCAACGTCCGTGCTTGTGCATTTTCGAAAATCCGGCAGAGAGCTTCTGAAAAGCCCCAGCAGCACAGCACGACACCTGAAGCGGCTGCAGGCGGCCCTGCAAATGGAGGGCCGCGAACCGCTTCAGGGCGCGCTGTCCGACACCTGGCACGCCTGTGAAGACGGGCCTGCTGTGGCTGCACGCTTTCTGTCACAATCCGCAGCCGCAGCCCGCCTGGGGCAGCGGCTGGCCCAAACAGTGCGCCGCGCTGCGCTGGGCGGCCAGCCGCTGGCACGCGTCAATCCGCTGGCCACCCGCTGGTCCATTCTCACCATCCCGTCACTTGGATCCCGCATCCGGTCGTGGCTGTGCAGCCCCGATGATTCGCGCGCCATAGCCGCCGAAGTGCTGGGCCCCATTCTGGCGGGAGACGAAGCCACCGAACAACTGTTTCTGGCGCACTGCACCGGGGCCGCCGATGTGCTTGCATTCATGCTGGTAAGGCAGGAACTGAAGCGCGCCGGGCACCGCTTTTCACAGCGCTGGGCAAACGCATTCAGCGACATGCAGCGTACCGCCTGCAAAGGAACACCATGAACAGAGTTCTGCTTGCCGGTCTGACCACAAGAGACTCGGCCGCCATGGACATTCTGATTGGAATGACCTGGCGCAATCTTGAGTGCATCACCCTTGAGCGACAGCTGTCCAAATCGATGGCGCTCGACCTGCCGGAGCAGGACGCCGCCGCCCGCGCCTGTCAAATCTGCATTGTCGACCTGGCCGGTCTGGGCCTGCGAAATCATTCAGCCAAGGCAGAGTCCAGGCTGCTGGAATTTCTTGCCGAACGCCCTGCCCTGCTGCTGCTTCGCGGCGACGGCAACGGCTGGCTGAACAGCAAGCTGGCGCGCCCACCATCGCCCCTGCACCAGTTTGTGGCCGCGCCCTACACCGCGGCCAAAATACGCAGGGCACTTGATTCAGCCAGGCGTGCTGCCGGCCTTGCCGAGCCTTCCGATCACAGGCCGCACCCTGAAAAACCCGCCCGGCAGGAGGCCGTAAGTGCGCCCGCCTGGAAGCGCGCGCTTGCTTTCAGATCCACTCGCGACAAGGCCAGCGCCCGGCAGGCACCGCTGGATGAAAGCGGCCTGGAGCCTGTCTTTCAGGCCTTTCCCGAACTCCGTGACCAGCGCCAGCTGCGCTTTATCAACAAACTTCTGCTCAGCAGCGACGCCCAGCTCCTCAAGGTGGGCAAGGTCATCAAGATTCTGCTGCATCCGGCCGAGGGCTGGCTGGCCACCACCCAGTCGCTGACAAAACTGGGGCGGCTGCAAAACCATCCGGCGGTGGCAACCAGCGTTGAAACAATCCCGGTGCCCGACAGCCAGGTTGAATCGGTGGCCCGGGAATGCTACGGAAGGGACTATCAGCGCCTGCAACTGCCCCTTGACCTGGCCGTGTGGGAGCTTGCCAGCGAGGCCATTTCGGGCCTGGACCTCAGCCGCTACAACAACATCGGCTTTCAGCTCACCTGCCTGCCCAACCTTGCCCACATCAGGCATGTGCGGCCCATAGACATACAGCTTTCAGTCATTTGCGCCCGCGTGCCGCAAACCATCGACTCGCTGATCAATGCCTTCGACCGCAACCGTGCCGATGTCCTGCGCTTTGTTGCCCTGAGCCTGGCAGCCGGACTGGCCCGCACCTGGCCCGCCAGCGGGCACGAAGCGGTGAGCAGCGCCCCGCCCCTGGAATCAGAGCCCCTCAAAAGCAGCGATCAACACGGTTTTTTCAGATCCCTGCTGGACAAACTTCTCAACTGACAGGCAGCGCCATGGCCAATATCTACAAAATTCTGTTTACCGGCCCGGTCAGCTCCGGCAAGACCACCGCCATCCAGTCGCTTTCAGATATTGGCGTTGTCCACACCGAAGCCGCCGCCTCCGACGACGTGAAAACGCTCAAGCCCACCACCACCGTGGCCATGGACTACGGCCTGATGCGGCTGAACAACGGCGACCAGGTAAGGCTTTACGGCACGCCCGGGCAAAAACGCTTCGATTTCATGTGGGACATTCTCGCCCGCGACGCCCTGGGGCTGGTGCTCATGCTCAAGGCCGATGCCAGCAGCCCGGTGGACGACCTGCGAACCTACGTTGGCGAATTCCGTGAGCTGATCGATAAAACCGCGCTGGTGGTTGGAATTACCCACACCGACCGGGCCACGCCGGAGGTTCGCCGCCGCGTGGCCAATGAACTGGTCAGCATGCAACTGCCGCCGGCGGTCATGGACACCGACGCCAGAAACAGGACACACGTGGCGGCGCTTGTCAACGCTCTGGTCTACAGCATCAGCCCTTTTCTTTAACCGCTGAAGCAACCGGCCGGCTCAGCCCGCTCATTGCTGCAACCCAAAGGCATCAATATGCCTATCATGGCGCTTTTCCGGCGAATTGATCCAGATCAATATCTGTTGCGGGCAAACCTTGTACGTTTCCGCGGAAACCCGCAGCAGCAACATCAATATGCCTGGACACTGATGAAAAAAGTGCTTATTGCCGGCCTGGTTCAGCGCGAAACCGCGGCTGTCGAAATACTTGTCGGCATGACATGGCCCGGCGTCAGCTGCTTTACGCTGCCGCGCTGCCTGACCCTGGCAGTGCCGCACCAAAACCGCACAGCACGCTCGTGCTGCTGCTGCATCATCGATGTCGCGGGCTTTGGCATGCGCCACCACTCCATCGATGCACAAGAACGCCTGATTGAATTCATTGACGGACGACCGGCGCTGCTTGTTCTGCGCGGTGCGCACGGCCAGCGCTGGGTCAGCCTGTGTCGGGCCCCGGAAACAACGGGGCTGAGCTATATCCGCGCGCCCTACACGCCCGCCGAGCTGCGTCATGCGCTGGGCCGGCTTTTGGATGCCACAGAACCCGGTTCGCCTGCGCCAAACGAAAGCGCGCCCGCCGCTCCCGTGCTTCCACACACCAGCCAGCGCCTGAAAAGCCTTTACCACCTGTTCCCCGGCCTGGCTGCGCAGCCGTCGTTCCAGCTTGTGCACCACTTGGGTCAGGTGTCGGACGACAGCCTCGTGCGCCTGGGGCACGACGCCATCCTGCTCATCGACCTTCAGCAAGGCTGGCTGGCCAGCAGCCGCAAGCTCAACCAGCTGACTGAAATGCAAAAAACCCTGCAGCGCAGGCAAATCACCACCCTGAAGCTGAGCCGCGACCAAATGAAAACGGCCTTTGCGGACAATATTAAGGACAGGCGGGACAAAACCGTACTGCCCCTGGACCAGGCCCTGTGGGAGCTGGCCGGCGACGCTCTGGAACACGCCGAGCTCAATGCCCGGTCCAACCTGACGCTGCGCCTGAAAGCCATGCCAAATCTCACCAGGCTGGCGCACACAAGGCCCATCGACATTCAGCTTGCCGCCGTGTGCATACGCGCGCCTCAAAATCTCAAGACCCTGCAGGGGGCATTTGCGGGCAGAAAAAAAGACGTGCTCAGATTTGCCGCCCTGTCCCTGGCTTCGGGGCTGGCTGAAACCACTTCGGTTCCGGCAGCCGACCATCGCCTGGCGACCGGACAGGCGGCCGCGCAGCCTGCGCAGGCGGGCTTTTTCAAATCGCTGCTTGACAAGCTGCTCAACTGATCGGACCTCATGACAAATATTTATAAAATCCTGTTTACCGGCCCGGTCAGCTCCGGCAAGACCACCGCCATTCAGTCGCTGTCCGACATCGGTGTGGTCAGCACCGAAGCATCGGCTTCCGACGACGTTAAAAGCCTCAAGCCCACCACCACCGTGGCCATGGACTACGGGCTGATGAAACTGCCCAACGGCGACCAGGTGCGCCTTTACGGCACGCCCGGGCAAAAACGCTTCGACTTCATGTGGGACATCCTCGCCCGCGATGCCCTGGGGCTGGTGCTCATGCTCAAGGCCGACGCCCCCAACCCGGTGGACGATCTCAGGCTCTACGTCGGCGAGTTTCGCCAGCTCATCGATGAAACCTCGCTGGTGGTTGGCATAACCCATACCGATCGCGGTGGCATGCAGGCCCGCCAAAAAGTGGCCCGGGCGCTGGTGGAAATGGGCCTGCCGCCCACCGTCATGGACACCGACGCCCGCAACCGCCAGCACATGGCCATCCTTATCCAGGCGTTGGTCTACAGCATCAATCCCTTCCTTTCCGGCTAGCGCAGCCGGCGTCGACTTCCGCAATCGCCCGCACCACCGAACAGGTGTATCATTGGCACCTGCTGAACCCGGCCGGCAGCGACTTCGCACCCGTTGCCCGCTCGCCGGCGCAGGTTTCTGCACAATTCACTTCAGGCCTGAAGAAGCCGGCCGTCCACGCTGAAACTTTGGCCGCCCAAACCTGTCTATGGGCCCAATTGTTGTCAAAATCAGCGAAATGACGGCAAAATATCTGAAAAAGGGGAAACAGAAACAATGAGCACAAAAACCACAGCAAGAACAGAACAACAAAAGGCACCCTTTCAAGGGACTGCATACACCTCTTTTCCGTAACTTTTAACCGCGCGCCACCAACAAAAACCAAGCTGTGCGGGACGAGGGCTGGCTGCCCTGCCCCCCAAGGGAAGAAAAACATGAAAATATTACTCGCGGGCCTCCTCGAGAGAGACGCCGCCGCCATAAACATACTGGTGCGTATGGCGTGGCGCGACCATCAGGTTGTGTCGCTGCCAAGACTGCTGTCCCTGGCCATTCCCGACCAGGACAGCGCTGCACGCTCGTGCAATTGCTGCATCATCGACCTTGCCGGACTGGGTCTGCGGCAGTATTCAAGGGAAAATGAAGCCCGTCTGCATGAATTTCTGGCCGGCCGGCCGGGGCTGCTCATAGTGCGCGGTGGTGGTGGTGGCTGGCTGGAAACAGGCGTCGCCGGACACGGTGAAAAAGTCAAATTCCTAAAGTCTCCCTACACCACCAATGAACTGCGGGAAGCGCTCAAAAAGACCATGGCAAAGGCGCGCTCATCTGAGCCAGAACAGGTGCAGCCCGGCTCTTCGTCACCCGGCAGGCAACCCGCTTCGGGGCGGGGCAAACAACAGCCGGCGCCTGCGCAACCGCAGGAACCGGCCTGGAAGCGCGCCCTGGCCTTTGCCCAGCGGCAGCAAAACAGCCCGCCCGCTCCCCAGGTGTCCAGCCAGCCCGCGCTGCACCGCAAGGACCTGCCTCAAACCGGCGGATTTGCCCTGTTTAAAGTGTTTCCCGAGCTCAATGACCTGCCCAGCCTCAAGCTGTTCAGGCGCATCGTCGGGGGCGGAACCCTGCCCCTGCTGCTCGATTTTGAAAATGGTCCGGCGCTGGTCATTCACAGGCAAGAGCGCTGGCTGGCCACAAAAAACCGCCTGGGCGAACTGATAGAAGCCTACCGGGATCCCGACATGGCCAGCAGGCTGCGGCTTACAACCATCCCGACAGAAGAAGTGGAGCAAACGGTCAGAGCCCGCTTCGACGGCGAGTTTTACAGAATTCTGCGGCCGCTGGACCAGGCCACCTGGGAGCTGGTCAGCCAGGCCATAGAAGAGGTGGCTCTCAACCCCAACCCTGCCACCGGCCTGCAGCTGCGGCGCATACCCAACTTTACCCGCCTCAGGCGCGTCAGCCCTGTGGACATCCAGCTGGCGGCCGTATGTGCCCACGCGCCGCAAACCATAGGCTTGCTTCTCAACGCCTTCGCTGCCCACCGCAACGAGGTCAAGCGTTTTGTTGCCCTCGCCCTGGCCTGCGGCATGGCGTCCATTATCGACCCCGCCCAGGCCGGACAAACAGGCGGCAACGCCACACCGCCCGCGCGCAAACCGTCGCGCGGCTTTTTCAGATCACTCATGGACAAACTCGTCAACTGAGCGGCAACAGCATGGCCAACATCTACAAAATAGTTTTTGCCGGCCCGGTCGGCGCCGGAAAATCAACCGCCATCGAAACCCTGTCGGATATTGCGGTGGTGGCCACCGAAGCGGCCGCCACCGACGATGTCGGCGACCTCAAGCCCACCACCACCGTCGCCATGGACTACGGGCTGATGAAGCTGTCCAATGGCGACCAGGTCAGGCTTTACGGCACGCCCGGACAAAAGCGTTTCGACTTCATGTGGGACATCCTCTCGCGCGACGCCCTGGGCCTGGTGCTAATGCTCGACGCCAGCGCCGCCGACGCAGTGGCCGACCTGAACAAATACGTCAGCGAATTTCGCCAGCTGATCGACGACACCACCCTGGTGGTCGGCATTACCCACACCGATGTATCGCAAAACAGCGTCAGGCATCGAATCGCCGACGAGTTGCTGCGCATGGATCTGCCCCCGCTGGTTATGGACGCCGATGCCCGCAACCGGCATGAAATGACCCGGCTCATCAAAATGCTGGTGGCCACCATCGACCCCTACCTGACAATATAGCAGGCAGAAGCGGGCGGCCTTCCAAACCCGACAACTGGCGCAGCGGCCGCCGTTGCGCTACAGTGCAGTCAATGAACAACACGCGGCAAAACAACCGCACCAGGCTGCGGCCGCACGCCATCCAAAGGGGAACAGGTGCCAACGGCTGCAGCAGTGAGTACAAGGGAGGCTGAAATCACTACAGAACCGCATCTCATGCTCACCCCGGCGGGCGTGCTGCACGCATTTGCCGACCCCGACCCCCCGGCCGAATGCGCCAGCCTGCAGCTGCTCATGGCGCACCACAGCGCCCCGCTGCGCAGCGACTGGCTGGCCCTGGATCCCAACCACGAAGAACTGCTTTCCAGAGCGCTTGAAAACAGCTGGGTGGAAGCGCTTCATCACCCGGTCACGGCCCCGCAAATGCGGCTCGACGATTTTCTTTCACACGCCATTGCCGGCCTGTCGGGCAGCCGCACCGTGGCCCTGGCCACAGGCGACGGCTTTTGCATTGCCCGCGTTGGCTATTCCCAGCAACAGGCCGACGTGCTGTGCGCCGCGGCCGCCGACTTTCTCGACTACGCCCGCCGCCAGCAGTCGCGCGGCCTTAAAAATGCCACCCTGGGCCGCGCCATCTCCATCTTCAACGACATCGACCTTTTGCTCCCGGCCACCAGCTTCATTCCGTTCTGGATAGACGGCAGCGCCTGGTGGCTGGTGATCGACGGCGAACCGCTCATCAACAACACCGCGCTGGTGCAGCTGCTGTGGAACATCCGCCTGTCCGGCTCCAAATTTACGCCCGAATCACTGCGCTGACTGCCAAGCCCGCACCGCACACCTCTCTCCTTCCGGCAAAAAAGACGCTCCGCTTCACACGACCACACAAATCGTGTTATACAGTCTGCGGCAAGTCACGTTTACCAATTGTGACTAAATAAGGAGTTTTACCATGGCAGTTCAGCAGTTCAACGCCACCGCCCATCTGCAAAAGGGCGTCAGGGTCAACGTGCAGGCGCGTCAGTTTTCACTGGTTCTCGACGAGCCCGAAGATCTGGGCGGCACCGACGCCGGCATGAACCCGGTCGAGGCCCTGCTCGGCTCGCTGGGCGCCTGTCAGGCCATCGTGGCGCGGGTCTATGCCGAACAGTTCGACGTTCAGCTGGACGATTTTCGCGTTGAGGTCGAAGGCGACATTGACCTGGACGGCTTCTTTGGAAAGTCGGACGTGCGGCCGGGCTATTCCGAGATCCGCTATGACTTTCACATCACCAGCCCGTCCCCGCTCAAGAACATCAATCATTTGATTGACCATCTGCGCCGCCACTGCCCGGTGGGCGACACCATAGAAAACAAGGTGCGGCTGGTGCTCAACGACACCGTGCTGTCGCGCGCAGCGGCCTGATAACGGAACAACAACAAAGCCCCAACCGGCCGGCGCGGTGGTGAGGGGTCAGGACATTTATCACCAGCACGCGCCGGGCTTTATGGCCGCAGACCACCGGTTTGCGGCCTTTTTTTACCCACCCGGCCCGCAGCACCCCGCCTGCAGCTGTCCGCCGGGCGCCGTCATCAGTTATGCTGCCCGTTTCGGAATAAAATCAACGCTCATGTGTGGAATTGTCGGCGCCACGGCGGCGCGCAACATCGTGCCCATTCTGGTCGAGGGGCTCAAGCGGCTTGAATACCGGGGTTATGACTCGGGCGGCATTGCCGTGCTTGAAAACGGCGACATGGA
>DATGSU010000091.1:0-14128 GCA_035302305.1 Wenzhouxiangella sp.
GCGAACAGCACGCTGAGCAGCGTGCCAAACAGCAGAAACGAAAAGATCAGCCGGCTTCTAAGACGACGGCGATACTTCATCCGGAGCCACCAGGCAGTAGCCAATCCCGTGTCGTGTGTGGATCATGGGCTGCCCGAAAGGTTTGTCTATGGCCGCGCGCAACGTGTGAATATGCACTCTCAGGCTGTCGCTGTCGGGCAGCTCCTCACCCCAAACGTGAAACTCAAGTTCGCGCCGTGCAACTACTGCCGGCGAGGCGGTCATGAGCTTTTCCAGAAGCTTCAGGCCAATCGGGTTGAGATCAATTGACTTCCCGGCCCGGCTGACGGTCAGCGTTTCAAGGTTGTAGTTCAGGTCACCCACCTGCAGCTCGCGCGGCCTCAGCCGCTGACCGCGCCGGGCCACCACCCTGAGGCGGGCCTCAACCTCTTTCAGTTCAAAAGGCTTGACCAGATAGTCATCGGCGCCCGAATCAAATCCGCTCAGCTTGTCTTCGAGCTGGTCGCGGGCCGTCAGCATCAGCACCGGCGTTTCCTTGCGTCCGTCCTCACGCAGCCGGCGGCATACGTCAAGCCCGTCCATGCCCGGCAGCGCCAGGTCAAGAACAATGGCATCAAAGTCGTTGACCACGGCCAGGTGAAGCCCGGTCACGCCATCAAATGCATAGTCGACCACGTGGCCGCGATCGGTCAGAAAATCGCCCAGGTTTGCGGCAATATCACGATTGTCCTCAATGATGAGGACGCGCATTATGGAATCTTTCATCTTGATCTTCCGGTTGGGATTAAAAAAGCCCGGGCAGAGGGGTCGACTCCGCCCGGGCCCACATTGCCCCGTAACCGTTGGTGCAGGACTTGGCTCGCGCTTTTACACCAACGGCCCAAGTGTACACAACGCGCCGTTAAGCTTGTGTTAACGCTCGCGGAAATTGCCGTTTCTCCAATTGCTTAAGTGTTAAAACGCAAAACCCGCCGTCTGTCACCGGCGGCTATTCGTTGTCAATCAGATGCATGTCCTGCAGCTGACCCGCCAGGGATTCAGCATCGCCCCCCTCGCTCAGCTTGATCTCCAGACGCAGGTCATTGGGCGAGTCGGCATGCTTGAGCGCCTCGTCATAGCTGATCAGGCCCTCCTGGTACAAGTTGTGCAGGGACTGGTCAAAAGTCACCATGCCGTGGTGAGTGGAGTTCTTCATGATCTCCTTCAGGTCCTCGATTCTGCCCTTGCGGATCTTTTCCTGAATCAGCGGCGAATTGAGCAGCACCTCAAGCGCCACCTGGCGACGGCCCCCGTCAATTGAGGGAATCAGCTGCTGCGCAACCACGCCCCTGAGGTTGAAGGACAGGTCCAGCAGGATTTGCTGGTGCTGGTCTTCCGGGAAAAAGTGCAGAATGCGGTCCAGGGCCTGGTTGGCATTGTTGGCGTGCAGGGTGGTCAGGCACAAGTGACCCGTTTCAGCAAAGGTGATCGCATGCTCCATGGCTTCTCGGGTGCGCACCTCGCCAATGAGAATCACATCGGGCGCCTGGCGCAGCGTGTTGCGCAAAGCCACCTCGAAAGATTCCGTATCGATGCCCACCTCACGTTGTGAAATCAGGCTTTTGCGGTGCTTGTGGACAAACTCGATGGGATCTTCAATGGTAATGATATGCCCGGAAGTCGTCTTGTTGCGATGGCCGACCATGGCGGCCAGTGAGCTCGACTTTCCGGTGCCGGTGGCGCCGACCAGAATAACGATGCCGCGCTTGAGCATGGCCAGGTCGGCGAGCGTGTCCGGCAAATTGAGCTCTTCAAATGTGGGAATTTTGGTTTCGATGCGCCGGCAGACTATGCCAACACTGCCGCGCTGATAGTAGGCGCTGACGCGAAAGCGCGCCTTGCCCTCAAGCGAGACCGCAAACTGGCATTCATGCGTGCCGTGAAACTCCTCGCGCTGTTCCGGCGTCATGATGGAGTTGATGATGTCCAGCACCACCTCGTGCGTCAGCGCCTCGCGCGTGATCGGCCTGATCTTGCCGTGCACCTTGATGCAGGGCGGAGCTCCAACCACCACAAACAGGTCCGAACCATCGGCGCTGTGAAGCTTTCCCAGCCAGTCCTGAATTGTATTCATGCTGTCCTCGCTGCAGTTTTGATCCTGGTATGACGGACCGCCGGCCTTATGCCAGCGCGGCCTTGTTTTCCGCCCGGCGCATGGCGTCCTGGCGGGAAATGATTCCACGGCGCATCAGCTCGGCCAGCGATTGGTCGAGCGTGGTCATGCCCACATTCTGGCTGGTTTGAATGGCCGAATACATTTGTGCCACCTTGTCCTCACGTATCAGGTTGCGAATGGCCGAGGTCGCCACCATGATTTCATGAGCCGCCACCCGCCCGCCACCGATGCGCTTGAGAAGCGTTTGCGAAATAACCGCGCGCAGCGACTCGGAAAGCATGGAGCGCACCACCGGCTTTTCATCGCCGGGAAACACGTCAATGATACGGTCCACCGTTTTTGGCGCCGATGAGGTGTGCAGGGTTCCAAACACGACGTGACCCGTTTCGGCGGCCGTCAGCGCCAGGCGCACGGTTTCCATGTCGCGCAGCTCGCCAACCAGGATAATGTCCGGGTCTTCACGCAGCGCTGAGCGCAGAGCGGCGTTGAAACTGCGGGTGTCCCGGTTCACTTCACGCTGGTTGATCAGGCAGCGCTGCGGTGTGTGCAGATACTCAATCGGATCTTCAATCGTCAAAATATGACCGGCCGTGGTCTTGTTGAGATGATCAATCATGGCGGCCAGCGTGGTCGACTTGCCCGCACCGGTGGGCCCGGTCACCAAAATGAGGCCGCGAGGCACCTCAATAATCTCCTTGAAAACCGCCGGCGCCTCGAGCTCGTCCAGCGTGCGAATCTCGCTGGGAATAACCCGAAAAGCCCCGCCCAGCCCGCGATGATGATGAAAGGCGTTTACGCGGAACCGGGCCAGGCCGGGCACGGAGTAGGAGAAGTCCACCTCCAGATCCGCCTCATAATCGCGGCGCTGCTGGTCATTCATGGTTGAATAGATCAGCTCGGCCATTTGCTTGTTGTCGATATCCGGCATGTTGATGCGGTGGATATCACCATCTACACGGATCATTGGCGGCAGGCCTGCCGACAGATGCAAATCGGATGCGTTGTTCTTGACAGTGAATGCAAGCAGCTGGGTAATATCCATATATCTCTCTGCATGATGGCTGATAAACTGGTACGGGAACGCCCTGATGCCGTTCCATTGCAGGCCGCAATCATGCCGGCCGACTTTACATACCCTCCCCACTGATAGTATCGCAACATGACATCGAATCAAATCAATGCGCTTGACGCCGGGCAGCGACTGTCAGCCGTCAGGCAGCGGCTGGACAGGGCCTGCCAGGCCGCGGGCCGCAATTCCGACAATGTTCGCCTGCTGGCCGTCAGCAAGCGCCACCCGGCGCAGGCCATACGTGATCTGCACGCCCTTGGCCATAATGCCTTCGGCGAAAGCTATGTCAATGAAGGCGTTGACAAGGTTGAACAGCTTTCCGATCTTGACCTTGAATGGCACCTGGTCGGGCCCATGCAGTCAAACAAGACCCGGGCAGCCGCCGAGCATTTTGACTGGGTGCATTCACTCGACCGCATCCGCATTGCCCGACGGCTGAACAACCAGCGCCCCGAGGACATGCCGCCGCTTAACGTGCTGATTCAGGTAAACGTGGACAATGAGCCTCAAAAGTCGGGCTGCGCCCCCGATGAGATTGACGAACTGGCCGAATTTGTTGAAGCCTGCCCGCG
Organism: Wenzhouxiangella sp.; assembly: GCA_035302305.1. Taxonomy (GTDB): domain Bacteria; phylum Pseudomonadota; class Gammaproteobacteria; order Xanthomonadales; family Wenzhouxiangellaceae; genus Wenzhouxiangella. The sequence goes on from DATGSU010000091.1 coordinate 3,797, forward strand.
CCTTGCCCTGCGCGGCCTGATGGCCATTCCGGCGCAAAAGGACAGCGAGGATGCACAGCGCAGGAGCTTCCGGCGCCTATACGAGCTGTTCGTCAAGCTTGGAGAAGGCCACCCCAAAGTCGACACGCTTTCTGCCGGCATGTCGGACGACCTCGAAGCGGCTGTTGCCGAAGGCTCCACCATGGTGCGCATTGGCACTGCGCTGTTTGGCGCGCGTGAAGAGACCTGAAGCGACAGCGGCTTTTTCTCCTCCCGGCAGCAACTAGGGGCGCTGCCCGTAATACAATTGAAGCCATGGAAAACATCAAAATCACATTCGTGGGTGGCGGTCATATGGGCCGCGCGCTGATTGGCGGGCTGATCGCCGGCGGCACAGCCGCGCAAAACATCACCGTGGCCGACCCCGATGACAGCCAGCGCAGCGCGCTTGAGCAGGATCTTGCGGTCAACACCAGCGCGGATGGCGCAGCGGCGGTGAAAGGTGCCGATATCGCCGTGCTGGCCGTCAAGCCACAAATCATGGACACCGTGCTTGAGCAGATTGCCCCGGCCATCCATCCCGATATGCTGGTCATATCCGTGGCTGCCGGCGTGACCGCCCAGCGCATATCGGACAGGCTCAACGGCCATGAGCGCATTGTGCGCGTCATGCCCAACACCCCGGCGCTGTATCGCGCCGGCGTGACCGGCATGGTGGCTGCCAGCGGTGTTGACGAGCGCGGGCGCGAGCTGGCCGACAAGGTGCTGGCCGCCGCAGGCCACACCGTATGGGTAGACGATGAAGACCAGATGGATGCCGTCACCGCTGTTTCAGGCTCGGGTCCGGCCTACTTCTTTTTGCTGGTCGAATGCCTGGCACGGGCGGGACAAAATGCCGGGCTGCCCGAGCAGGCCGCAGAACAGCTGGCCCGCCAAACCGCCTACGGCGCCGGTGTCATGCTCAAGGAATCCGGGCTGGATGCGGCAGAGCTGCGCCGTCGGGTCACCTCGCCAGGCGGCACCACTGCGGCCGCGCTTGAAAGCTTGAATGGCAATCATTTTGAGCGTCTGATCGAAGATGCGGTTGAAGCAGCCGTCCAGCGCGGCCGGGAACTTGGTAAAGCCTGATGGGTTCATCGGCCCGGGCTTTTGCATTTCTGGTTGAAACAGGCTTCCAGCTTTATCTGGTGGCGCTCATGCTGCGCATACTGCTCGAAGCGGTGCGCGCCAACTACTACAACCCTGTATGCCAGGTCCTGATCAAGGTGACCGACCCGCTGGTCAGGCCACTCAAAAAACTCATTCCGTCGGTCGGCCCCATCAATCTGGCCGGCATTGCCTGGCTGCTGATCATTGAACTGGCGCTGCTGGTGCTGCTGGCCGCCCTTGGCGCCTGGACACTCAAGCCCGGCCTGCTACTGATACTGGCCGTCAAGCGCCTTTTGCGCATGCTGCTGGTGCTTTACATGGTTCTGATCATTGCCGGCGTGGTGCTTTCCTGGATAGGGCACAGCTTTCGCCACCCCATCGTGCCGCTGATCTTTCAGCTCAGCGAACCGGTTCTGGCCCCCGTGCGACGCTTGCTCCCCCCGCTGGGCGGACTTGATTTTTCCCCGCTGGTTGCGCTGGTTGCAATACAGTTTTTCATCATTCTGCTCGGCCTGTAACAGCCCGGTCAGGGATAAAGCAGGGTTTCGCTCCACCCGTCGCTGGTCAGCTCAAAGCATACGCGCTCGTGCAGCCTGTACTTGCGTTCGTACCAGAACTCAATGCGGCGCGGCCTGACCCGAAAGCCCGACCAGTGTTCGGGCCGCGGCACATCACCATCGGCGAACTTGCGCTCAAAATGGGCAATTCTGTCCAGAAACTGCTGACGATCGGCCAGCGGCTGCGACTGCAGCGACGCCCAGGCACCAATCTGGCTGCCGCGCGGACGGCTGGCAAAATAGAGATCGGCCTCCTGGTCTGAAACGGCTTGCGCCTGACCATCTACCAGCACCTGTTCCCCGTTTTCCCGCCACCACCAAACCAGCGAAACATCCGGACTGTTTTGAATGTGCCGGCCTTTGCGAGAGGTCAGATTGGTGTAAAAAACAAACCCCTGGGCATCCATTCCCTTGAGCAGGACCGTGCGCGCCGAAGGACGGCCGTGCACGCCCACCGTGGCCAGCGTCATGGCAGTCGGCTCGGGAAGTCCGCGATCAACGGCCCGCTTCATGCCGCTGCGAAACCGGCTGACCACCGCTTCCGGCAAGGGTTTTATCAGGCTCATGCTGCTGTCACCGAAGAAGGCGGCAGCGGCCCGCCACCGGACCTTCGGGGCGGCAGCTTGCGCAGCCAGATCAGCCATACCACCAGCGCATCAAGAATGATCAGGGCCTGCCACAGATAAAGATGGAACCATTCAAACCAGGTGTAGTGCCACTGGCCAAGATAAAACAGGCTGATGATGCGCACAATATTGAGCGCCTGTATGGCCACAAAACCGATGGCAAACCCGACGAGCTTGTGCCTGAAAGGCGCCGGGAAGGCAAAGATTGCGGCAAACAGGATAATCAGCGCTTCCACGCCGTTGCAGCCCGGTTCAATGCTGATGGCAAAACCCGACTCAAGATCACGAATGACCTTGCCGGCCGATAAAACGCCGCTGTCAAACAGCTCAATCAAAAATACGCTGACCTTGGCAATGCCAGCTGTAAAGGGCAAAACAACGTGATCCTGGACCGGCTGCAGGATTTCTATGGTAAACAGGCCCAGCAGAATAACAATGAAAAGAATGAAGAACCGGATCATGCCAAGGGCCAAATCTGAAAGACAAGGCTGACTATGTTAACAAACCGCCTGCGCAGCTGCCGGCTGGTTATCGCTGCATGTTAGCATTGACAGCCATCTGAACCGGGTTATGCCAGCAGCAAGGCCGGCCTGTCACTTGCGAACTGGCAGCCAGCTGCCAAAAAAACACCAGCATGAACAGCTCAAGCAACCCCAGGCGCGTGTTCCTGGTTGGCCCCATGGGTTCCGGGAAAACCACCGTGGGCCGGCAGCTGGCCCGGCTGCTGAACATGAAGTTTCTGGACCTGGACCTGGAGCTGGAAAAACGCTGCGGTGTTGAAGTGTCGGTTATTTTCGAAATCGAGGGAGAAGAGGGCTTTCGCCTTCGAGAGACAGCCATGCTCGACGAGCTGACCCGCCACGACAATATTGTGCTGGGCACCGGTGGCGGCAGCGTAATTCGTGAAGAAAACCGGCGCATGCTAAGCGAACGCGGGCTGGTTGTTTATCTTGAAACAAGTATTGGGCAACAGCTCGCCCGGCTTGCCAGGGACACACAGCGCCCCCTGCTGCAAACACCCGACCGCCGGCAGCGGCTTGCAGGGCTCGCCAAACAAAGAAATCCGCTCTACGGTGCCGTCGCTGACATTACAGTTCCATCAGAAAACATTTCACCGGCCGCCATGGCCAAACGGGTTGCAAGCAAAATTCTGGCCTTTCACAAAAGGAAATGAACGAGCCATGAAAGTCAGTCAGGTCAACACGCACAGCGGCCGCTACCCGGTTTACACCGGGGAAGGCCTCCTCGAAATGCCGGGCATTTGGCAGCGCCATCTGACCGGCCGGACGCTGGTTGTCAGCGATGAAAACGTGGCTGCTCTCTATCTGGACAAGGTCGGTTCACTCATGGCGCCCGGTCATCGCTGGCAGTCATTGGTGCTGCCGGCTGGTGAAACGGCCAAAACCATGACCAACTGGCAGCTTGTCATCGACAAGCTGGTCGATATGAGAGCGCAGCGCGATGCCACCGTCATTGCACTAGGCGGCGGCGTGATCGGCGACATGGCGGGTTTTGCCGCCGCCAGCTACATGCGCGGGATCAGCGTGCTGCAAATGCCCACCACCCTGCTGGCCCAGGTGGACGCGGCCGTCGGCGGGAAAACCGGTATCAATCACGCGGCCGGCAAAAACCTGATTGGGGCTTTTCATCAGCCGGTTGCCGTGGTTGCCGACATTGGCACGCTGGCGAGCCTGGATGAGCGCAGCTATCGGGCCGGACTGGCCGAAGTGGTCAAATATGGCGCCATCCGCGATGAGGGCTTTCTTGCATGGCTTGAAAATCACGCAGACGCACTGAACTCGCGCCTGCCTGGTGCACTGACTGATGCGGTTCATGCCTCCGTCAACCACAAGGCCGAGGTTGTCGCCGCCGACGAACTCGAAACCGGCCAGCGGGCCCTGCTCAATTTTGGGCACACCTTCGGGCACGCGCTTGAAACGGCCACGGGCTATGAGCGCTATCATCACGGCGAGGCGGTGGCTATTGGCATGGTTCTTGCCGCCCGCCTCAGCGAGCTGCTTGGCCTCCTGCCAGCCAGCGACACCAGGCGGCTGACCGCTGTGCTCAAGCTACTGGAGCTGCCCACAGCGCTGCCAGACGACATCAACCGTGATGAGCTGTTCAGGCTCATGCAGCTGGACAAAAAAAACCGCGACGACCGCATTCGTGTCGTATTGCTTGAAAAACTCGGCCAGGCAGTCATTCAAACCTGTCCGCCGGACGATATTCGCGAGGTATTGCAAAACTCATGACCCCTAGATCCGATTCACTGTTCATGCGCGCGCTCAGGCGCGAGCCGGTCGACCGCACCCCCCTGTGGATGATGCGCCAGGCTGGCCGCTACCTGCCCGAATACCGGGCCACCCGTTCGCGCGCCGGCGACTTTCTGACCCTGGCCAGCACGCCCGAGCTGGCGTGTGAAGTCACCCTGCAGCCCATAGAGCGCTACGGGTTTGACGCCGCCATTCTGTTCTCCGATATTCTTATCCTGCCCCACGTCATGGGGCTGGGGCTGCGCTTTACCCCCGGCGAAGGCCCGTGGTTTGAGCGGCCGCTTAAAAGCGCCGCCGATGTAGAGAAACTGCCCATGCCGGACCCTGAAGACGACACCGGCTATGTCATGGATGCCGTTCGCCTCATTCGCCGGTCACTGCCGGAAGACGTGCCGCTGATCGGCTTTGCCGGCAGCCCGTGGACGGTGGCCACCTACATGATTGAAAACCTGGGCAGCAAAAACCATGCCGATGCGCGCCGCTTTCTGCTGGCGGAGCCGGAGGCCGGCGATACGCTGATGAAACATCTGGCCGACGCCACCATTGACTACCTGGTTGCCCAGGTCAAGGCCGGTGCGGATGCCCTGATGATTTTTGATTCCTGGGGCGGCGTATTGTCGACCACCATGTACAAGCGCTTTTCTCTGGCTTCACAGCAGCGCATTGTTGATGGCGTCAAGCAGGCCTGTCCCGACACGCCGCTGATTCTTTTTGGCAAGGACTGCGGCCAGCACCTGGAAAAGCTGGCTGGCACCGGCTGCACGGCGCTGGGCGTCGACTGGACCATGGACATGTCGGAGGCACGCGAACGGGTTGGTCAGCAGGTGGCCCTGCAGGGCAATCTCGATCCGGCTGTGCTGCTGACCGCTCCGGACGTCATTGCGGCCGAAACACGACGGGTTTTGGACAGCTACGGCCCCTCCCCCGGCCACATCTTCAATCTGGGGCACGGCATTACGCCCCAGGTGCCGCCCGAGCACGTATCAGTACTGGTTGAAACCGTCCGCGATTACAGCGCTGAGCTGCGCAGCCGCAGCTAGCCCTGCTCTTTCCGGCGCCGCTTTTCCCTGCGCTTTTGCTCCTGCGCAATCTGGCGCTCCAGGCGCGCCCAGGTGTCGCGCAGGGTAACCGCTCGGTTAAACACCGGGCGGTCAGGCCCGGTGTCCGCATCAGGCGTAAAATACCCGAGCCGCTCAAACTGGAAGTGCTGACCCGGCGCGGCCGAATCCAGCCCGCTTTCAAGGCGCGCATTGTCGAGCACCTCCAGCGAGTCCGGGTTGAGGTGCTCTATGAAATCACGCTCACGATCACCAGCCGGGTGCGGCACATTGAACAGCCGGTCATACAACCGGACTTCCGCCGCTGTGGAATGACTGGCAGAGACCCAGTGAATGGTGCCTTTGACTTTTCTTGAAGCGCCGGGTAGGCCCGAACGTGTTTCAGGGTCGTAGCTGCAGCGCAGCTCAATCACTTCGCCTTCATCATTTTTGATCACTTCATCGCAGCGAATGATAAAGGCATTGCGCAGGCGGACCTCGCCGCCCGGACGCAGCCGGAAAAACCTGCGCGGCGGGTCTTCCATGAAATCGTCTTCTTCAATGAAGACTTCGCGAGTCAGCGCCACCTGCCGTGTGCCCATGCTCTCGTCCTGGGGGTGATTGGCCACGTCCAGCCATTCGGTCTTTCCTTCCGGAAAATTCGTCAGCACCAGCTTGAGAGGGCGCAAAACCGCCATGCGGCGGGGCGCGCGCACGTTCAGATCATCACGCAAATTGCGCTCAAGCACGCCAAAGGGGATGATGCTTTCCGATTTTGTCACGCCAATTTCACGGCAGAAATTGCGTATTGACTCCGGCGTAAAGCCTCTTCTGCGTATTCCTGCCAGGGTCGGCATGCGCGGGTCATCCCAGCCGCTGACATGCCCACCGTCCACCAGGCGGGTGAGCCTGCGTTTGGAAAGCACCGTAAAATCAAGGTTGAGCCTGGAGAACTCAATTTGAAAGGGCCTGGAGGGCACGGGCAGATTCTCAATCAGCCAGTCATACAGCGGGCGGTGATCCTCGAACTCAAGCGTACACAGGGAATGGGTGATGTGCTCAAGCGCATCCGACTGCCCGTGCGCAAAATCGTAGCTTGGATAGATGCACCACTTGTCGCCGGTGCGCGGGTGAGCAAGGTGGCGGATGCGGTATATCACCGGATCACGCATGTTGATATTGGGCGAGGCCATATCGATTTTTGCGCGCAGAACATATGCGCCGTCGGGAAACTCGCCGGCACGCATGCGCTCAAACAGCTCACGGCTTTCTTCGACGGGCCTGTTTCTGTCGGGGCTTTCAACACCCGGCTCGGTCAGGCTGCCGCGGGTTTGGCTGATCTCCTCTGCGCTCTGGCTGTCGACATAGGCCAGCCCCTTGTCTATCAGATGCAGCCCCCACTCATAAAATGTTTCAAAATAATCCGAGGCATAGCGCTCGTGGCGCCACTCATACCCCAGCCAGCGCACATCTTCCTTGATTGCGTCGATATAGCGCTGCTCTTCCCTTTCCGGGTTGGTGTCATCAAATCGCAGGTTGGTGTAGCCGCCAAATTCCTTGGGCAGGCTGAAATTGAGCACAATGGACTTGGCGTGCCCCAGGTGCAGATATCCGTTGGGCTCGGGCGGAAATCGCGTGACAATGGAGTCATATTGACCCGCCTCGAGCTCGCGGATGATGCGATTGCGAATGAAGTTTGTGGGACCGGGTGTTTTGTCGCTGCTGCTCATATTGTCACTGCAATTGTTTGAAGGCCACATTATAGCGGCAGCCCGGGCATTGCTGCCCGGTCCTTGCAGCACGCAGTAGACCCCGGCGTTGCGTTAGGCTACTCTTTTGGCCCGTTAACCGGATTTCACCACGCTCGAATGTCACAAGACTTACAACAAACACCCAATCAGCCCCATCAGTTCGACCACAACAAGCTCAGCACCCACATACTTTTGGCGCTTGCTTTTGGCCTCGTGGCCGGTGCACTGATCAATTTGATATTTCCCGACGACGGGCTGGTCCAGTCCTGGGTTGTCGAGGGCCTGTTCAACGTGGTCGGAGACATGTTCGTCCGTTTTCTGACCATGCTGATCGTGCCCATAGTTTTTGTATCGCTGATCTCGGGCGTTGCCTCCCTGGCCGATCCCAGGAGCCTGGGTCGGGTCAGCGCCAAGGCCATAGGGCTTTATTTGCTGACCACGCTCATTGCCGTCGTGCTGGCCCTGACCGGGGGCGCAATCTTCAAGACCGGAGTTTCAGTTGGCGCCGTTTCAGACCAGGCGCTGGAAATTGCCAGTGCACCGCCCTTTTCGCAGGTGCTTGTTGAAATGGTGCCCAGCAACCCGGTGCAGGCCATGGCAGAAGGCAACATGCTGCCCATCATCATATTTTCCATTTTGCTGGGCCTTTCCATGTCCTTTGCCGGCGAGCACGGCAGGCGCATCAGCGACTTCTTTACCGACATGATGGAAGTGGTCATGAAACTGGTGGGCATCGTTATGCTTATTGCCCCCTACGGCGTCTTTGCGCTTATTGCCGGCATGGCCGCCACCACCGGCTGGTCAACCTTTGCAGGACTGCTTAAATATGTCGTGCTTGTCATGGCTGCTCTCATAGTCCAGGCCGCGGTGGTCTATCCGCTGTTGCTCAAGCTGTGGTCAGGCCTCAGCCCTGTCCGCTTTTTTCATCACTTTCGCGACGTCATCGCGTTTGCCTTTTCCACGGCCTCATCCGGTGCCACCATTCCGGTTACGCTCAGGGCTGTGCAGGAAAGAATGGGTGTATCCAACCGCATCAGCTCCTTCACCATCCCTTTGGGCGCCACCATCAATATGGACGGCACGGCCATCATGCAGGGCATTGCCGTAAGCTTTATTGCGCAGTATTACGGCGTTGACCTGGCCATTTCCCAATACCTGATGGTTGTATTCATGGTGGTCATGGCTTCAATCGGTACCGCCGGCGTGCCCGGTGTTGGCCTTATTCTGCTTGCCGGTGTACTCACCCAGGTTGGCCTGCCTGCCGAAGGCATTGCCATGATTTTGGGCGTGGATCGGCTGCTGGACATGACCCGCACCGCAGTCAACGTCACCGGTGATGCCGTTGTCACCTGCATTGTGGCCAACACCGAAGGTGAGCTGGATCGCAGCCGCTTCAACGAAACTGCAGCTGCGCAGCCTCCTGTATCCGGTGCGGGTGGATAAAGGGCCTGGCGCTCGGAGGACGCCTACCCTGCCGGCTTGTTTGCCGCACGCTCCACCGCCGCGGGTGCGCCAACCCCAAACAGCAGCGCGCCCGTTGAGCAGGCTGCCATTACCAGGGCAATTGGCAGCAGTGTTCCGTCTGCCAGCCAAGTTGAAACAGCGCTAATCAGCCCTGCTATACAAAACTGTGCCGCGCCCATCAGGGCCGCTGCTGTTCCACCCTGTTTGGGGAAGAAGTCGAGAGCGTTGGCGATATTGTTGGGGGCTATCGTCCCCATGCAGCCGGCGGCAATGACAATGGCAGTTGCTGTGGCAACAACACCGGCATTGCTCATGACCAGGATCAGCAAGGCAGTGACCGCAATCGACTGTATGAACAGCGCCGTTCTCAGGATCTGCGCTGAATGAAAACGCAGCAGCAGCCTCCTGTTAAGCAGATTGGCGAAGACCATGCCAACGATATTTGCCGCGAACAGAATTGAAAACTCGGCATTGGAGCGCCCGAACCAGTCCTGGTAAATGAATGAGGCATGCGTAATAAAAATCAACAGCACGCTGAATGCAAGCGTTTGCATAATGACAAAGCGCATGGCTGTGGTATTTTTCAACACCCGCACGTAATTTGTCACCAGCGTATGCACTGGTGTTCTGGTGCGCGCAGCAGCAGCCAGGTTTCTGAACAGAAAGGCCCGCAGGGTTATTGCCAGAAGAAGGGCATAAACGGCCAGCATCACAAATATCGCCGGCCACGCACTGAAATGCAATATGAGCGAGCCAATGGTTGGTGCCATGGCCGGCGCAACAAACATAATCAGGCCGATAAGCGAGAAAAGCCGTGCCGACTCGTTGCCGCTGGTGCGATCGCGAACAATGGCTGGCACAGATACCGCTGCCCAGGCGCCCCCGATCGCCTGTATCACCCGCCAGAACATCATGCTCCCCAAGCTGCCGGCCCCGGCCAACACCAGGCTGGCCACGGCAAATATTCCCAGGCCGCTCAGCAGGACAACCCGTCGACCGTAACGATCCGACAGCGGTCCACCAATCAGCTGAGCAAGACCCAGCACCAGAACATAGATGCTCAGTGTTCGGCCAACCGCCGGCAGGTCGACATTGAAGTCGCTGGCTATTTGCGGAAAAGCGGGCAAATACGTATCGAGGGCCAGTGGGCCCAAAGCGACTGTTATGGCCAGAAGAAGCGCCAATCTTAATGGTGACAAACCGGACATCGATTCTGCTTTATTGTTTTTCCAGACTTGCGCGGGAATTGCCCCTGCCCGGAATTCAACCTTACAGGTGTTTACATGCGGACATACTCGGCCAAATCAATCGCAACACGGAGCCAATAGCCAAAAAAAAACCCCGAAGCCTGTTTCAGCTTCGGGGTTTGGAATAAATGCCTGGCAGTGACCTACTCTCACACGGCGAATGCCGCACTACCATCGGCGCTGGCACGTTTCACTTCCGAGTTCGGGATGGAATCGGGTGGGTCCGCACCGCTGTTGCCGCCAGGCAAA
>DATGSU010000092.1:0-2606 GCA_035302305.1 Wenzhouxiangella sp.
TCGGCAACCTCAACACTGTTGTGCGTCAGCGCAATGGCGCGTCCAATGGCGGTGTCGGTGTCCGGATCATTCTGGGCCTGCGCCCAGGCCACCATGTCGTCGAGCGTGGCGCGCACGCCGCCCACACCCGCCATGCCGGAAGGAAAATTCCAGGCGGAAACCACCTGCCCGCCCGGCCAGTGCCCGGTCACTGATTCAATTCCTTCGGGCCGGCGGGTGATATAGGCGTTTTTCATGCCCAGCGGCTTGAACAGCTCTCGGTACAACAGCGTTTCAAAATCCGTTCCGGTTCTGTTTTCCAGCGCCTGCGACAGCAGCATGAAGGCAAAATTGGAATAGCCTGGCTGCTCGCCCGGCGGCCCGTCCAGCGCAACGCGTCCAAGAGATTCAATGACGTCCTGCGGCTTCATGTCGGCATACGGATCCATGGGATTGATCATATCCACGCCTGGTGGCAGCGGCGGCAGGCCCGAACTGTGGGTGACCACATGCCTGAGCAGAATGGGCCGGCCCTGCCATTCGGGTGCCTTCGTGCCGTCGGGCAGGTCATCTTCCAGCGCATCATCCAGCGATGCCCGGCCCGCGTCAATCAGCGCCGCGAGCAGCGTAGCGGTCATGGTTTTTGTGACCGAGCCGATCTCGAAGGCCGCAGCGGGGCCAATGCGCGATTCGTCATCGTCATCGGCGCACACAAAAGCCTGTTTCACATCATCGCCGTCAACAACCGCCACTGCCAGACAGGCATCGCTGCGGTCGCCCGCCATGGCCTGCCTGACCGTGTCAGCCAGCTGGGCATGGTTGCCGGCTGCTGCCGGCAGGGCGCCCAAAAGCGAGCCCAGCGTTGCCAGCATCAGCACTGCGCCGGTCAGCGCGCTGGCCGATCGCTGGTGAAACTCTGCGAATGTATTCATGGTCTCATTGATCATTGTCATTGCCTTTTTGGATTGATTTGCAACATCTTTTGTACGGCCTTGTATCCGCCACAGCTGCACACACCCCGGCAATCGTCCTGACCATGATGAAAACCACCACTGTATCCATTTCGAAAACCGGCGGCATGCCATACCTCAAGTCCTGTCCCTGTCGCAGCATGCATAATGTCAATCTGGCCGGCCGTCCGGGTGGGCATGCGATTAGTGGCACAGCCGGCCCGACAAACAGGCAAAATCGGCGATAAACGCCCGAATCAATATTGGCAATAGCCTGCTTCATTTCATATCGGAGGCTTTATGAACACATCATCTCCCCGTCGTTTTTTTATCTGCGCATTGTGCGCTGCCGCCCTGTTGATGCTGGCCGGCTGCAGCGAGCCGTCGTCAACAAACGATGACGAGAGCCACGTGCAATCCTCTTCCGCAACCCGCCAGGACCAGAACCTGGATCAGAATCAAGCCCAAAACCGGGAAACCCGGCACGAGGTCGATATTTCCTATCCCGAGCTGGATGATTCCGAAGCCGGACTGCAGGCCGTTCTGGAGGCCAACAGCGAACGCGCCAGGCAGGAATTTACAAGCGCCATTCCCGACCCCGATGAATTCCCCGAGCTGGCCGAGCGCCGCTACGAGCTGCATCTTGACTACCAGCTGGCGAATCGCGGCCGGGACTTCACCAGCGTGCGTCTGAACGGTTTCATGGATACCGGCGGCGCTCATCCAGCTCCCATTGAGGCCGGTTTTGTCTACAGCATAAGCCGTGGTGAAATCGTTGAAATTGAAGATCTCTTTGACGATCCGCAGGCCGCGCTGGAGGCGCTGTCGGCCTATTCCCGCGATCAGCTTGGAGATGCGCTGTCGGAACACGCCCCCGGCGACGATGAAGCATCAGCCAAGGCGCAGGCGGAATGGCGGGAAAACATGACGCAAATGCTGGATGCCGGGCTTGAGCCGGTCGCGGCCAATTTTGCCGAGTTCGGCATTCTTGCTGAAGACAACGGCCCGGCCACCGGTCTGGAACTCATCTTTCCGCCCTACCAGGTGGCTGCCTATGTATACGGCACGCAGGCCGTCGAGGTGCCGGCGGCTGTTTTCAGCGAATGGCTCAAGCCCGAATGGCAGTCGGCCTTTGCCGACTGAGGCTGCTCACGCGGGCTGTCGGTCAGCCCGCATGGCCGGCGTGACAGAGCCACGCCGGTTCAAAGCACTCAGTCGTTGTCTTCAGGCCCCTTGAAGCTGCGCGGGCGCAGCACGTCCGGCTTGAGAAAATCCTTTTCGCCGACGTTGTCGTGGTCGCCCAGAAGCTTGCCGTCCACCTCGGTACCGTAGAGCGTGTACTTGTGGAAGGTGTCCAGGTATTTTTCACGCGTTTCCTTTACATCACCGGTGTAGCGCGGGTCCTGCGGGCGCTCGTGGCCGTTGATATAGCGCGCCACGTCCCAGGCCTGCTGGTCGGTGAGCGTTCCGGGGCTGCCCAGCGGCATGTTGTTCTGCACAAACGCCGCCAGTGAATGGACGCGAACAATGCCTGCGCCCCAGTTGTACGAACTATCGCCCCACAGCGGGGGAAACACCACGTCATCGCGCACGCTCAGTCCCTGACCGTCATCGCCGTGGCAGACAGCGCAGTGTTCTGTATACACCTGCCGGCCGCGTTCGGCATCGGGCGCCAGC
>DATGSU010000093.1:0-3879 GCA_035302305.1 Wenzhouxiangella sp.
GACCGGGCAGACGCGACGTCATTACACCAATCTGCCGGCCGGGCACTACCGCTTTGTTGCCAGAAGCGCTGCGCCCGACGGGCCCTGGAGCGTGGACGAGGCAAGCCTGATGATAGTGGTCAGGCAGCCGCCGTGGCTGAGTGCCTGGGCAATGGCCGGCTATGCAGCGCTGGCTGTCATTGGGCTGCTGCTGGTCTGGGGAAGCTACCGGCGCGGTGAAAAGAGGCGCCGCGCAATGCGCGAGGCCCTGCAAAAGCGCGCCCTGGCCGAACAGCAGCGCAAGATCATGGCGCGCCTGAACAGAAACCTCGAACCACAGGCCCTGGGTCGGGTGGTGGCAGCCGAATTTTGTGAAGTGGCCGGCGGCAAGAGCGCATGGCTCAAGTACATGGCAGAAGGCCTGGGCAGTGAAATCATTGCCAGCCGGGCAGACGTGGCGGCACTTGACGCAGCTCGGTGGCCACAACGCTTCATGTCTCCCGGCGCAGGCGAGTTGACCACCCGGCTGTTTGTTGGTGATGACGAGGTGGCCCGGATGCTTGTTGCCGGAATGGAGAAGCAGCCCGATCTGGAAACCCGGGAACGCCTGCGCCTGCTTGAGGACATGGTTTCACAAACCCTGCACAACACGCTGCTGCTGCAGCGGGTGCGAAGCCTGGCAAGGCAGGCGGATGAAGCCAACCGGGCCAAGTCGGAATTTCTGGCCACCATGAGCCACGAAATCCGCACGCCGCTGCACGGCATTCTGGGCATGGTCGAGCTGCTTGGCGAGCAGGAGAGCGGGCATGACCGCCAGGCCCTGCTTGACACACTGACGTACTCCGGCCATCAGCTGCAGCGAATCATTGATGACGTGCTGGACCTGTCGCGCATAGAAGCGGGGCGCATTGCCTTCGATATTCAGCCCTTTGAGCTGCCGGCCATGCTCGAGCAGGTGGTTGATCTGCACGCGCCCGGTGCGGTTCGCAGAAACCTGGATTTGAGGCTGCGCATGTCCGCCAGCCTGCCGCCGGTTGCCGTGGGGGATGCGGGTCGCATCAGCCAGGTTTTGGGCAATCTGCTCAGCAATGCGGTCAAGTTCACCCCGCAGGGCGGCATTGAAGTGGCTGCATCGGTCAGTGCCGACGGGCGGCTGGTTTTGACGGTGGCCGATTCAGGGCCGGGAATCAGCGCCGGGGACAGGGCGCGCCTGTTTCAGCCCTTTACCCAGCTGGATGCGTCCATTATTCGCACGCACAGTGGCTCCGGGCTGGGGCTGGCAATCTGCCGGCGCCTGGTTCATGCCATGGGCGGCACGCTCAGGCTGGTCGACACCCCCTTTGACGGAGCCTGTTTCCGGTTGACCCTTCCGGTGATTGAGCCGGCCGGCCTGCGGCTTGGACAGCCGCTGACGAAAATGCTTGACGAGACCGTGGTTGCCGCCCGGCTGGGCCCGCCGGCCATGCGTGCCTTGCGATGGCTGGCGCGCCGCTGGGGCTTTGCGGTGGTTGATGCGCACACCGCCGCACCACACGCCGTCGACCTGTTTTTGGCCGACGGCCACGAGGTTTCAGACAGGCTGAAAGCCGAAAATCGGCGCTGGACAGACCTGGCCGGCCACAGTGCATGGCTGGTCAGGCCGCAGCAGGATCAGGCGCCCGAACCGGGGCCGGATTCAGCGCTGCGCTGGCCGCTGGTGGAAAGCCGGCTGGTTGGGCTGCTGCTTGAACTGGCCTGGGCAGAAACTGACACGGAAGGTTCAACCAAGTAGACTAGGCTGGATTTGTGCCACTCAACGGAGACAAGGGCGTATGAAAACAATCATTCTGGTTGCTGTAATCGCAGCTGTGGCCGGCTATGTTGTCATGCTGTACAACCGGCTGGTCACGGCCCGCAATCGCTACAAAAATGCATTTGCCCAAATTGATGTCCAGCTCAACCGTCGCCACGATCTGATCCCCAACCTGGTTGAAGTGGCCAAAAAATACATGGGCCACGAGCGTGAAACCCTGGAGGCGGTCATTCACGCGCGCAACAGCGCCCATCAGCAGCTCAAGAGCGCCGCGGCCGACCCGTCCGACCCGGACGCCATGAAGCGTCTGTCCGACGCCGAGCAGGGCCTTTCCGGCGCGCTGGGACGGTTGTTTGCGCTGTCAGAAAGCTACCCTGACCTCAAGGCCAACGAGAACATGATGCAGCTTTCCGAAGAGCTGACCAGCACCGAGAACAAGGTGGCTTTTGCGCGCCAGTCGTTCAACGACGCCGCCATGACCTACAACATCGCCCGCGAGGTGTTTCCGGCCAATATTGTTGCCGGCCTGTTCAATTTCACGCCGGCCCAGCTGCTTGAAATTGACGACCCGGCCAAGCGCGAGGCGGTCAAGGTTGATTTTGGCTAAGAGCAAACCGGCCGCTGCGCGCTGACGCGGCGGCTCGCCGGGCTGTCACAGAACCCTGCCGTGAACTTCTTTGAACATCAGGACAAGGCCCGCCGCCAGAGCGGGCGGCTGATTGCCCTGTTCATCCTTGCTGTTTCATCGGTGGCGCTTGCTGTGGGGCTGCTGGCCTTTTTGGTGATGGACGATGTGCTGGCGCTTTTGGGTGCCTCGGCCATTACTGCCGCCACGGTGCTGGGCGCCAGCGGCGTTCGCACGCTGCAGCTGCGCAGCGGCGGCGGCGAGGTGGCCAAATCGCTGGGCGGCACGCTGGTGGAGCCCGACACCACCGATCCGCTGCGCCGCCGCCTGCGCAATGTGGTTGAGGAAATGGCCATTGCCTCGGGCATCCCCGTGCCCGAAATATGGGTGCTGGAACACGAGCCGGGCATCAATGCCTTTGCCGCCGGCTATTCACCTGCCGACGCGGCCATTGCCGTCACCCGGGGCGCGCTGGAAAACCTCAATCGCGATGAGCTGCAGGGCGTGGTTGCCCACGAGTTCAGCCATGTTTTCAATGGCGACATGCGCCTCAACATCCGGCTGATCGGGTTTGTCTACGGCATTCTGGTCATTTCAATCGCCGGGCGCAAGCTGCTGATGTCGGCCCGCTACTCCCGGCGCGGCCGCGATACGGCGGCTGTTGTGGCGGCCGGCATGGCGATTTTTCTGGTCGGGGCCATCGGCCTTTTTTTCGGCCGCCTGATCAAGGCCGCAATATCGCGCCAGCGCGAATACCTGGCCGACGCCTCGGCCGTGCAGTTCACCCGCAACCCCGACGGCATAGGCAACGCCCTGAAGAAAATTGGCGCCCTGTCCCATCACTCCTATTTGCAGGCCGACAGCGAGGAGGTGGGCCACATGCTGTTTGCCAGAGGCGTGGGGCGGCAGATGTTTCAAACCCACCCGCCGCTGGAAGACCGCATTCTGGCGGTTGATCCGTCTTTCAGACCGGAGGAACTTGCCGAGCTGGCCAAATCCATGGCCCGCCATGCCCAGGCCAGACAGGCCGAGCGCGAAGAGGCTCAGCGCCGCAAGCAGGCCGAAAAGAAAACGCCCGGGGTGGATCCGGCCCGCTCGGTCATGGATCTGGGCAATTTGGCCAAACAGATCGGCAAGCCCGGCGTTGAACAGGCCCTGACGGCCGCCATGCTGGCGGCGGCCATCCCCACCGTGCTTGAGCGGGCAGCCCATTCGGACCAGTGGGCACAGGAGCTGCTGTGCTGCCTTTTGCTGGGCGAAGACCGCGCCATTCGCGAAAACCAGCTGCTGATGATTGCCCGGGAATACGGGGCCGAGAGTGAAGCCCAGGTGCGGATTCTGCATGACGCCGTCAGCAGCCAGGATCGTCCGATGCGCCTGACGCTGGTCAAGATGGCCTTCCCGCAAATCAGGCGGCGGCCCGAAGCGGAGCTGGTTGGCTTGATGCGCCTGCTCGACAGGCTGGCCCTGGCAGACGGGACGG
>DATGSU010000094.1:0-4441 GCA_035302305.1 Wenzhouxiangella sp.
AAGCCGGCGCGACTGTTTCGGCCTTGATGTCATTCTGCGCAACGATCTGTGATGGGCCAGGGAGGACACATGCATAAATTCACATTCATTTTCGCCCTGCTGCTTGCAGGTCCGCTGATGGCGTCCGACTGGATGCCCATCACTTCAGGCGATCTTCGCGCCGGCGCGCTGCTGACCAGTGACGCGCAGGTGCCGGCAAGCCGCCATGCCGAAACCCGGCCCGTAAGCTTTGCCCGACCACTGGATATTGACAGCTCGGCCAGCACGAATTCCGGCCCGCAAACCGACAGCCGCGAATACTGGGTTGATGCCAAAAGCGAGCAGCTTGCCCGCGGACTGGAGCTGCCCCTGAGCTCTCCGGGCGCCATTGTGCGCATTTCGGCGCTGAGCAGCGATGCGCGGCTGCAGCTCAGCGCCAGCAGCCTACAGGTTCAAGTGGACGGACAGTCCATCTCGTCGGATGACGGCAAAAACACGCTCAGGATCCTGGGCAGCGAGGCGCTCAACGCCCACGGAATGGCCGTACCAGGCAATACGCTGGCTTTTGAGCTTCCGAATCATGGTCAGCCCCGCACACTCTCCCTGCAAATGGAAAACATCGCGCCCGGTCAGAACATGGTCGTTCATGTCTTTGAGCCCAACAGCGTCTGGACCGGACAATTGTCCGCCGATCGTTTCCAGTACCTGGGCGGCGCCACCATTACGGCGCAGGCCGGACTTTCCAACGGCAGGCAAGTCCTGGCCGCAGACGAGGTTCAGGCCGTTCTGGTCAGCCCCGATGCCCGCCGTGCCTGGCCGCTGAAACAGGATGCTTCCGGCAGGCTGCGGATTCCCTCGGCTCCTGCTCCGGACGCATCCACCGGCGAGGGCCTGTGGGAAATCCACGCCTATCTGCGCAGCAAAAATCGCGACATGGTGATACAGCGCGACCTGAAGCTGGCCGTCAATCTCGTGGCGCCCACCGCCCGCTTCGGGCCGCGCATTGACGTGCGCAACAAAGACGGGCTGGCCATTGTGCTGGAAGTGGAAACCGGCGTGGCCGGCCGCTATCAGGCCAGCGCCCAGCTCTGGGGCACAGACAAAAAGGGACAGCTAAAACCCTTGGCGCTGACTGAAAGTGCTGCGGTGCTCAGACCGGGCACCGAAAGGCTGATCCTGGAAGTTCCTGAGCAACTGTTGTCGGATTCCGGCCTGGGCGAGCCGTATGAGCTCAGACAGGTGCGGCTGGCTGACCAGGGCCGCATGGGACTGCTGGAGTTTCGTCAGCAGGGCCTGATCATTCCAAACGGCCGAGACAGCGCGCGCCGCGAGTTCAACTAGGCCGCAGCACCAGTGACAGCCCGGGGCATCCGGGCTGTCAGCCGGTCATAAAACCGCTGGCCACGCGGGCCGGGGCAGACACTTGTTCAACCCGGTCCACCCGCGCGGCCGGCGGGCCGGTTTGCAGCCATTCCTCAAGTGCGCCAAGCGCGGCGGCCGGGCCTGCCGCCACGACTTCCACGCGCCCGTCGGGCAGGTTGATGGCCCGTCCGGACAGGCCAAGTTTTGTGGCCTGCTCCCGGGTCGAGGCGCGAAAATATACGCCCTGCACCCGCCCGGATATCAGCCATCGCCTTGTTTCGTACTTACTCATCGATGCGCTTTTCAATCATTGCGGCCGTAATGGGGCCGAGCCAGGTTTCCGCCAGCTCTCCGTTCGGATCAATCAAATGGGTGGTGGGCAGCACGCGCGGCGCGCCCAGGCCGGCCGGCGGGCTGTCCATGTCCACTACCAGTATGGGGTAGCTGGCCGGATAGTCCTGCAAAAACTTTTCAAAGGCGTCGACATCCACATTTTCATAGGCCAGCCCAAGAACCGCCAGATCATCCCGCGCCGTATGCAGGGCCGACAGCTCGGGAATTTCCTCGCGGCACGGCCGGCACCAGGTGGCCCAGAAGTTGACCACCACCCACTGGCCGCGAAAATCCGACAGCTGCACGTGTTCGCCATCAAGCGCCGGCAGCTCGAAATCGATCTGGGCGAACGCGCCGGAGCACGCAAAAACCAGCAGTAAAACCATTGTTCTGATCATGATCATGCAATCCTGTATTGAAGCAGCGCCTTAACCGAGCGCTCCAGCGCCGGCCGCCCGGCTGCGTCGAGATCGCGCAGGGATTCAATGGCGGCATTGTCCCAGTGATTCTCGCTTGGGAGTTCGCCAAGTTCGCCCACGGGCAAAACAAACGGGCCGGCGCGATAAAGATCACCCAGGCTGATTTCTTCCAGATCGGCCGACAGCAGCCAGTCGCCGTCGCCATCCGGGTGAATATAGCCGGCGCTGTGAAACCAGCCCAGCAGGCGGCGAATCTGCGGGTCGCGGGCGGCGGGCTCGCGCGACAGCAGTTCGGGCACTGAAAGCGCGCGGCCGTGGCGCTGGGCGTGCCACAGATGCCCCATCAGGCGCAGCGCCAGAAGCAGCTCGTGGCGCTGCGCCCAGCGCCATGTGCTCTTGCGGTAGTTGAAGGTGGTCAGGGCAGCGGCCACGCTGGCGCCCAAAAGCACCACCACCCAGGACAGATAGATCCAGACCAGAAACAGCGGCACGGCGGCCAGCGCGCCATACAGCCGCTCGTAGGTGGGGAAATGGGTGACGTAGAAGACAAAGCCGCGCTTGGCCGCCTCGAACAGCACGGCGGACACAAGGGCGCCAATGAGCGCATCGCGCACCCTGACCCGGCGGTTGGGCACCACCAGAAAAACCAGCGCAAAACCGATCAGGGCTACAAGAAAGGGCATCAGCCCCAAAAAGAAGTCCTCCAGGACGCCGCGCACGGCTTCCGGCGCCAGCTTGGGCACCGCCGCCAGATACGACGTGAGCGCCAGCGACCCGCCCATGAGCAGCGGCCCCAGGGTGAGCACTGCCCAGTAGGTGACCAGCCGGCCACCGATGCGGCGCGGCTGCGACACCCGCCAGATGCGGTTGAGGCTGCGCTCTATGGTGGACATGAGCAGGATGGCGGTAATGATGAGGAACACGGTTCCGGCCCCGGTCAGCCCGGCGGTGCGGCCGACAAACTGGTTGAGATGGGCCTGGACGGCGTCGCCGGCGGCCGGCACAAAATTGGAGAATATATAGGTTTCCAGCTCCGTGGCCCACTGGTCAAACACCGGAAACGCCGAAATGACGCCCAGCATGACGGCCATCAGCGGCACCAGCGCCAGCAGGCTGGTGTAGCTCAGGGCCGCCGCCGACTCAAACGAGCGATCGTCGCGGAAATGCCGCCACAGGTGTATTCCAAACGCCCTAAGCCAGGCCGGATCGACAATGGACAATGCGCCTCCGGGCGGGCTGAGCGGCTTCCCATCGTTGTCGGCAGATGGGCTACGCTTGTTCTTTTTCATGAAGCCGAAAATTGCCATGTCCGTAAAGATTTACCATAACCCGCGCTGCTCCAAAAGCCGCCAGACGCTGGAACTGATCCGCGCGCGCGGCATTGAGCCCGACATTGTCGACTACCTGAAAACACCGCCGGAGACCGCAGAGCTCAAGCGTATCATTGCACGACTGGGCGTTGAGGTGCGCGACATCATGCGCAGCGGCGAAGCCGTGTACAAGGAGCTTGACCTGGCCCGGCCGGAGCTTTCCGAAGACGAGCTGATTGCGGCCATCCACGCTCATCCGCGGCTGCTGCAGCGCCCCATTGTGGTGCGCGGCGAACAGGCGCGCATGGGCCGACCGCCCGAAAGCGTGGAAGACATCCTGCCGTGAGCGAAATTCTGGTGCTGTTCTATTCCCGCAGCGGCAATACGCTGGCCATGGCCCGTGAAATTGCGCGCGGCGTTGAATCCGTGGCCGGCTGCCAGGCTCGCCTGCGCAGCGTGCCGCCGGTCACGCCGGTCGATGCCGAACCACGACCCTGGGACAACCGGGGGCCGGCCAGGGTGGCCAAACAGGACCTGCACGAGTGCGCCGGACTGATTCTGGGCAGCCCGACCCGCTTCGGCAACATGTCGGCTGCGCTCAAGCATTTTCTGGACACCACGGGCTCCGAATGGGTTTCGGGCGCGCTGTGCGGCAAGCCGGCCGGCGTGTTTACCTCGACATCCACCCTGCACGGCGGCCAGGAGTCCACCCTGCTGAGCATGATGCTGCCGCTTTTGCACCACGGCATGATGATTGTCGGGCTGCCGTTTACGCTGGCCGAGCTCAACCACACGCGCTCCGGCGGTACGCCTTACGGCCCCAGCCATCTGGCCGGACTGGACGGCGACCGGCCGCTGGACGAGGATGAGCGCTTTCTGTGCCGCGCGCTGGGCAAGCGCGTAGCCAGCGTGGCCGCCGGACTTGGAGGGCCCGTCTGATGGGTGTGCAAACCTGCCGCTGGTCCCTGGTTGGACTGATTGTTCTGCAGCCGCTGTGGTTTTTCTGGCTGGCGCCGCCCCAGGTCATTCCCGCGTGGC
>DATGSU010000095.1:0-21721 GCA_035302305.1 Wenzhouxiangella sp.
CATTTTCATGTCCATTCTGGCCGCCCTGACGGCCACCATTCCGCCGCTCAAGCGCCTGACCAGGATGCACGTCACCATAGAGCGCGGCGTGGCGGCGGCCGAAAGCATTTTCCAGCTGATTGACGCACCCGGCGAAAATGACACCGATACGGGCACCTGGGAGCCCGAACACATGCAGGCCGACATCCGCTTTGAAAACGTGTCCTTCTCCTATCCGGAAGCCGCCGATTCGGCCCTGTTGAATGCGGATCTGCATATTCCGGCCGGCAAGGTCACGGCCCTGGTGGGCCGCTCAGGGTCGGGAAAAAGCACGGTGGTCAAGCTGCTGTCGCGCTTTTATCAGCCGTGCAGCGGCAGAATACTGATCGACGGCGTCGATATTCTTGACTACCGGCTGGCTGCGCTGCGCAGCGACATTGCGCTGGTCAGTCAGGATGTGATGCTGTTCAACGACACCATCGCGCGCAACATTGCCTACGGCGCCCTGGGCAACGCCAGCCGCGAGCAGATCGAGCAGGCGGCCCGTGATGCCCATGCCATGGAGTTTATCGAGCGGCTTCCCCTGGGCCTGGACACCCCCATTGGTGAAGACGGCTCGTTGCTGTCGGGCGGCCAGCGCCAGCGCATCGCCATTGCCAGAGCGGTGCTCAAGGATGCACCGCTGCTGATTCTTGATGAGGCCACCTCGGCGCTGGATGCCGAGTCGGAGCAGGCTGTGCAGAAAGCGCTGGAAAGGCTGATGGAGGATCGCACCACGCTGGTGATTGCCCACCGCCTGGCCACCGTCAAGATGGCCGACCAGGTGGTTGTGCTCGATCGCGGCCAGGTCAAGGAAGCGGGCACCCATGCCGAGCTTCTCGAGCGCGACAAAGGACTGTACCGCTATCTGCACCGGCTGCAGCTGGCCAGCGCCTGATTCGCGGCGGTGAAAGCGCGCATCGAACGTTATCTGAACAGCGTGTGGTACGAGCGCGAGGCAGCACCTCTGTGGCTGCGTGTCCTGGAGCCCGTGTATGGACTGACGGCTTCGCGCCGGCGACCTGCAGCCCAAAGGCCGCCCTGTCCGGTGATTGTCGTTGGCAATATCACTGCCGGCGGCAGCGGCAAGACGCCGGTGGTGGCAGCCGTGGCGCGCGCTCTGCTCAAATCAGGCCATGCGCCGGCTGTCATCAGTCGCGGCTATGGTGGGCGTGTACACAAACAGCCCCGGGCGGTTACGGCCACCAGCAGCCCTGCAGACGTCGGTGACGAGCCGGTCATGCTGGCACGCCGCGCCGGCTGCGCCGTATGGGTGTGCAAGGACAGGGTGGCGGCGCTCAACGCGGCCCGTCGCGGCGGCGCAAACGTGGTGATTGCCGACGACGGACTGCAGCATGCGCGCCTGCCGCGCAGCTACGAAATCTGCGTGGTTGACGGCCTTCGGGGGGTAGGCAACGGCCGGCTGCTGCCCGCTGGCCCGCTGCGCCAGTCGGTTGACAGGCTGGAAGAGGTTGATCTGGTTTTGCTCAAGCAGGTTGGTTCGACCAGGAGCGCGCTGCCGGTTGCGGCCCGACCGTTTGCAGTTGAGCCCGGCCGGCCCTATCTGCTGGGCGATGAAGCAGAAACGCTGGCTGAAGAAAATCAGCAGGCGGAATTTGATGCGGTATGCGCCATAGGCAATCCGGAAAGCTTTTTTACTTTGCTCAAGGCGCTTGGTTACCGTTTCAGGCGCCACGCATTCCCTGACCACCACCACTTTGTGGAAAGCGATGTCCAAACGCTGAAAGGGCCGCTGATGGTGACGGAAAAGGACGCCGTCAAGCTTGAGCGCATTGCCGGCCTGCCGGAAACCTGGGTATTGCCCATCCGGGCCAGGCTGCCATCGGAGGCACTGCGTTCGATAGCGGCACATGTGCAAGAATTTGAGCTGCCATGACCGATTTTCATATTCTTATTCCGGCCCGCCTGGCCTCAACGCGGCTGCCGAACAAGCCGCTGGTCAAAATTGCCGGCCGCGCCCTGGTTCTGCGCGTGCTTGACTGCGCGCTCAAGGCAGGTGCCCAAAGCGTGCATGTGGCCACCGACAGCGACCGGGTGGCGGCGCTGATTGAGTCAGAGGGCGGGCGGGTCGTAAAAACTTCCAGCACCCATCGCTCCGGCACCGACCGGCTGGCCGAAGCGGCAGAGCGGCTGGAGCTGCCCGATGACGCCATCGTGGTCAATCTTCAGGGCGATGAGCCTGAAATGCCGGCGGCCTGTCTGCGCCAGGTGGCGCAACTTTTGGCGGCCAGCCCCGGGGCACAAATGGCGACGCTGTACCGAGCGGCGGACAGCGAGGATGAATGGCTGGATCCCAACTTGGTCAAGCTGGTGGCGGCCGATAACGGCGCGGCGCTGTATTTTTCGCGCAGCCCCGTTCCGCATGCCCGCGACGGCGGCTGGCCCTGTTTGCAAGCGCGCATCCACCTGGGCCTGTATGCTTATCGGGCGGGCGCCCTGGCGGAATGGCGCAATTTGCCGGAGGCCATGCTGGAGCGGCTGGAGTCGCTGGAACAGCTGCGCGCCCTGGCAGCCGGATGGACCATTGTCTGCGATCGGGCTGCCGAGAATGTGCCGCCCGGAATTGATACACCACAGGACGTCAAGCGGGCCGAAGCCAGACTGAACAAGGCCTGATTCCGCTTGTAAATCTACTTTAACCTTGTTTTGTAATAACATGAAAAAGCTTCTTTTTGTTTGCCTTGGGAATATCTGCCGAAGCCCCACCGCGCAGGCGGTGTTTGACTGGAAGCTGGGCGAGGCGGGCTTGCAAATGGACACCGATTCAGCCGGAACTTCCGGCTACCACGCCGGCAACCCGCCGGATCCTCGCTCTCAGGAAATCGGACGGGGCTGGGGCCTGGACATGAGCGCACAGCGCGCCCGCCAGGTGATTGACGAGGACTTCGAGCGCTTTGACGTGATCTACGCGATGGACCGCTCCAACCTGCAGGCGCTGCGCGAGCGCTGCCCGATGCCGTACAGGAACAAGGTCAGGCTGATCATGGAGCTTGCGCCCGATTACGGTGTCGAAGAAGTGCCCGATCCGTATTATGGCGGTGAAGACGGCTTCCGGCAGGTTGTGGACATGCTGGTGGCCGCGGCTGAACGCTTTATAGAGGCGCATAACACTTAATTTGCAATGAGCGAGTTTGACGGCCGTGCATTTGCCCGCAGCCTGACCACCGGGCCGGGCGTGTATTTGATGCGCGATGAGGCCGGCAAGGTGCTTTATGTCGGCAAGGCGCGCAACCTGCGCAGGCGGGTGGCCAGCTACTTCAGCCGGCGCAATCTTGGCGCGCGGCTTGATTTGCTGGTGCGCAAGGTGGCCAGCATGGAGGTCAGCCTGACGCGCACCGAAGCTGAGGCGCTGCTGCTTGAAAACGAGTGGATCAAGGCCTGGAAGCCGCGTTTCAACGTCAGCCTGCGCGACGACAAAAGCTATCCGTGGATTCGGCTGGAGCTTGATCACGACTTCCCACGCATCGGCTTCTATCGCGGCCCGCCCAAACCGCCGCACCGCTATTTCGGCCCGTTTTCCAGCGCCGGGGCCGTGCGCGAGGCGCTCAACCAGATCTACCGCCTGTTCGGGCTCAGACAGTGCAGCAACACGGTTTTTGCCAACCGCACGCGGCCCTGCCTGCAGTACCAGATCGGCCGCTGCAGCGCGCCGTGCGTGGGCTATATCAGCAAGCAGGACTACGCGGCCGATGTGGAGGCAGCTGTTCAGTTCCTTG
This sequence comes from Wenzhouxiangella sp., assembly GCA_035302305.1. Classification (GTDB taxonomy): domain Bacteria; phylum Pseudomonadota; class Gammaproteobacteria; order Xanthomonadales; family Wenzhouxiangellaceae; genus Wenzhouxiangella. The sequence goes on from DATGSU010000095.1 coordinate 3,756, forward strand.
AAGGCCGCAACGAAGAGGTCATCAATTATCTGTCCAGCCGCATGCAGCAGGCCGCCGACAGGCTCGACTACGAGCGGGCCGCCGCCTATCGCGATCGCATTCGCATTGTCCAGCAGGTGCGCAGCAGCCAGTTTGTGACGGGCGGCAGCGGTGAAATCGACGTGATCGCCCTGGCTGTCGAGTCGGGCCGGGCCTGTGTTCACGTGGTTGAGTTTCGGCACGGCCGCAATGTGGGCGCGCGCAGTCATTTCCCCGGCAACCTGCACGCCGACTTTACGCCGGCCGATATTCTCGGTGCTTTCATCGGCCAGTACTATTCGGACCGGCGCCCGCCGGCCGAACTGCTTTTGTCGGACGAGCCGGCCGACGCCGGCCTGTGGGAGCAGGCCCTGGGCTCGCGCCGCGGCTCTTCAGTCAGCCTGTCATGGCGGCTGCGCGGTGCGCGGGCCGAGTGGGTCAGGCAGGCAAGGTCCAACGCCAGCGATGCCCTGCGGCGCCGGCTGGAAGAATACGACCATTTGCGGCGCGGGTTTGTTGCCCTGACCAGGCTGCTGAATCTGCCCGGCCTGCCCGAGCGGGTTGAATGCTTTGACATTTCCCATATCTCAGGCACCGAAACCGTGGCGTCCTGCGTTGTATTCGGAGCGGCCGGCCCGCAAAAAAAGCTGTATCGCCGCTTCAATATCAAGGGTATTCAGCCTGGCGACGACTACGCCGCCATGGAACAGGTGCTCAGGCGGCGCTATCGGCGCAGCCTGGAAAACCCGGCGTCGCTGCCAGATCTGGTCATCGTTGACGGCGGCAAGGGGCAGCTGTCGCGCGCGGCTGCAGTCTTTGAAGAATTGGGGCTGGACTCCACGCCGCTGCTGGGCGTAGCCAAGGGCGCATCGCGCAAGGCCGGTTACGAGCGGCTCATCATGGACGGGCGCGAGGTTGTGCCCGGGCCGCATCATCCGGCGTCCCATCTGGTTCAGCAGATCCGCGACGAGGCCCACCGGTTTGCCGTGGCAGGGCACAGAAAACGCCGCCGGAAACGCGCCCAGGCCTCGCCGCTGGAACAGGTGCCGGGCATTGGGCCCAAAAGGCGGCAGTCGTTGCTCAAGGCCTTTGGCGGCCTGCAGGGCATTCGCGACGCCGGCGCCGACGAGCTGGCAAGGGTTGACGGCATCAGCGACAGGCTGGCCCGTGCAATCGTTGAGCATTTCAGGCAGGCTTGACTCTGCCCGCCAGGCCAATTGAAGCAACAACAGCGCCTGGGTTGCGGGATAATATGCCCGCGCCATCCAGCCCCGGAGAAAATCGTTGCCCCTGACATTTCCAACCGTATTGACCCTGATGCGGATCGTGCTGATTCCGGTGCTGGTTGTGGTGTTTTACCTGCCCGTGGCGGCCGCCAATGAAATGGCCGTGGCAATATTTGCGCTGGCGGCCATTACCGATGGCCTGGATGGCTGGATCGCCAGGCGCTGGAACATGACCAGCAGCTTTGGCGCATTCCTTGACCCTGTGGCCGACAAGCTGATGGTGGCCGCGGCCCTTCTTTTGGTGGTGCAGCGCAACCCGGAAATCGTGCTGGCCCTGTCTTCTGCGGTGATCATCGGGCGCGAAATCACCATTTCCGCCCTGCGTGAATGGATGGCCGAGCTGGGCGAGTCGGGGCGCGTAAGGGTGGCCTGGCTTGGCAAGATCAAGACCTTTTTGCAGATGATTGCCATTGGCTTCCTGCTGTACGGCGAGCCGCTGGGCGCGCTGCCGGTCATGGCGATTGGCCGAACGCTGCTGGTGCTGGCTGCCGCGCTGACCATCTGGTCCATGGTGGCCTATCTGAAAGCTGCTTGGCCTGCGGTACAAAAGCAGGCTTGACCGTTTCCCTGTTTTGTCCCCATGTTTTCGTTCGGAGTCAGAGCGATGTCACGCATTCGCAATAATAAAAACACCATGGCCGGAAAGGCCGACCGCCACCAGCTGTATGAAGACAGCGTCCAGGACCCGGAAGCGGAGCTCGATTTTGTTGCCGAAACCTTTGAGTCCCTGACAGGGCGGCCGCTGATTTTTATTCGCGAGGACTTTTGCGGAACAGCCAATACCGCCAGCTGGTGGGTGGCTGACGACCCCAGGCACCGGGCGGTGGGGGTGGACATTGATGCCGATGTTCTGGCCTGGGGGCAAAAACACCACGTCGAACCGCTGCCGGCGGCTGCCCGGTCGCGCATTGAGCTGTTTCATGGCGATGTTCTGAGCGTGGAGACGCCCAGGGTCGACGCGCTTTTGGCCATGAACTTCAGTTATTACCTGTTCACGACCCGCGCCAGCATGCTGGATTATTTTCGCCGCGCGCGTGAATTTCTGGTGGAAGACGGCGTGCTTTTTCTGGATGCCTTTGGCGGCTACGAGGCCTATCGCGAGCTGGAGGAACGCACGGAATATGACGATTTCACCTATGTGTGGGACCAAGCCAGCTTTGACCCGATTACCCATGCGATGCGTTGTGAAATCCATTTTGAGTTTCCCGACGGGTCGGAGATGCGCCGCGCCTTTGTATACGACTGGCGCCTGTGGACGCTGCCGGAAATCACCGAGCTGCTGACGGAAGCGGGTTTTTCCAAAGTTGATGTCTACTGGGAAGGCACCGATGAAGACACGGGGGAGGGCAACGGAATATATGAACCGGCCACTACCGGCGATGCCGATGCCGGCTGGATCTGTTACGTTGTTGCGCGCCGCTGACCGGGGCGCGGCCGGCCGTCAAAAGCCCGTGTAAACGCGCTTGAACAGCTTTTCCAAATCCCTGTACTGGTCTGCATTGGCTGGCTGGAAGCGGTCAATGCCGAGAGCCTGCAGCAGGCTGCCATGGGCGTCATCTTCGCTCAGGGCCTCAAGGGCCTCCAGCAGGCCGGCCCGAACATCCTCGGGCACCTGCGCTGAAGCACTCAGCGTCAGGCCGGGCAGCTCGCCGGAGGTCAGGACTGTTTGCAGCTCATCGTCTTCGGAACGCAGGTAGTAGGGAACCACGGCGGCATCAAAATTGCCGGAATTGAGACCGTCCAGAACCTCTTCCCAAGATTGTGATCCGGACTCGAAGATGGGCTGCTGCATGGGGTTGTCAAACCAGTCGGCCAGAATCATGTAGCCAAGGCTTGGTGCCGGCAGGGTGGCAATGCGCCGGCCGACAAAGTCATTGACGCTGACATCGAGGCTGTCCGCTGCGGTCAGCAGCGAATAGGTGACGGGCTGCTGTGCGCTGGCCACCAGGCTGTAGTCGTGATTGTCAACCCGATAGGCGGCCAGGTGAGCGTCTTCCAGCACCACGTGGGCGCCCTGGTTGCGCTGGGCGGCCAGCCAGTAACGATGAAAGCCGCGCGCCGGTTCCAGCTCAAAGCGATAGGGAAGGGCGGCATTCAGATAGTCGACAAGATTTTGATATATGGCCTGAGAGCGCTCGGGTGAAAACACCGGCTGGCCCTGAACCGTGAATGTTTCGGCCCCTGCCGGCATTTTTTGCTCGTCGTGTTGAGCGCCCTGAATGTCTGCCGCACCCGGCTCAGCGGGCGCCTGGTCGGAATCAGCGTTGTCAGGCACGGAGGTTTCAGACACAGGGGCTTCGGGCACGGCCGCCTCTGTCGGCGCCGTGTCGTCGGAAGCGGCGTCCTCCGCCAGGCTGTCGCCGACCTCGTCATCCCCTGCGTCCCTGTCATCCCTCGCAACCGGCTGGTCGCTGTCGCCGGACAAGTCCTCCTCATCAGGCAGGTCCGCCGCGGCGTCCTCAATGATCTCTTCGGCAACCGTTTCATCCGGCTGCTCTTCGGCCGGATCGTCTTGTGCAGTTGACGGGATGACCAGAGCAAGCGCAAACAGGAAAGCGGCAATTTGAGCGGTAAATTTCATCGGTCAGACCTCCCCAGGCTTTGACTGAAAGCGATGCAGGTCGCGGTTCGACAGCCCTTGATGTTATCAGCCCAGCGCTGCCGGCGCCACGACCCGGGCGGGAATCTCGTCGGCACCGGCTTCAATTGTCACCGTGTCGCCGGCCTCAACCCGATTGGCGAGCACCGCCAGTCCGAGGGAATTCTGGCCCTGCTGCATTCCATACAGCCAGTGGCCTGCCAGCTTGCCGGCGCTGTCAACAATGCGGCTGTGGCCCCCGGGAACTTTTTCGGACTCCAGGCGCAGTCCCTGCAGGCCGTGTTTGACCGAGCCGCGATAGTGCAGGCGGGCAACGATTTCCTGCCCCGGGTAGCAGCCCTTGTCCCAGGACAATGCACCCAGCTGTTCCAGGCCCAGCCATTGCGGCAGGTGCTGACCGCTGGTGGCGGGAGACAGCCACGGCAGGCCCGCGCATATGTCCTGGTGAAGCCAGCGGGCGCTGTCTGTTTCGGAGTCGGGCGCCTGCTTTCCCGCCAGCATGCCGCGCGGGCTGTCAGGGCTCAGCCGGGGCACGCCGGGACCGGCGTCAAAGGTTGCCGCAACGGGAGCCAGCGGGGCCACTTCCACTTTTCTGCCTATGGTGAACTGCGCCAGGCGATTGCGAATTGTTTCGGCCTGGTCGGCCGGCAGCACCAGGCTGATCCCCGTATCATCGGTGCAGGCCAGCATGAAGGCTAGAACCCGGCCCTTGGGATCGCACCACGCCAGGGGGGAATAATGTGAACTGACAAATTCGTCGGCGTTGGCGCTAAACTGGGACTGGGCATAGGCGTGTGCATCGCTGCCGCGAAGAGCCGTTGCGCTGAAACCCGAAAGATGAAAGTAACTGGACATCCAACCTCAAAAAAATAATGACGAAGCGCTACAATTCTACATCTTCAGGGGAAGAGCCGGAGGGCAACAGCCCGGCACCGGCTGATCAGGTCACCGGGTCCGCGCAGCGGACAGAGCAAAGGCCGCAGCCCCGGGAGTACGGCGGCCGCAAGGACGGACTCGACCCGACCCGCTATGGCGACTGGGAAAAAGACGGTCGCTGCATCGATTTTTAAGCGCGTTTAAACGCTGGGAGTATCAAATTCATGGCTACCGACAACCGCCCACTGTCTCCGCATCTGCAGGTCTATCGGCCACAGCTGACCTCCGTCATGTCCTTTACGCACCGCACCTGCGGCATGCTGCTGAGCCTGGGCATGGTCATGGCCGTTGTCTGGCTGCTGGCCCTGGCATCGGGCGAGGAGGCCTTCCAGACCGTCAACGGCTGGCTGGCCCACCCGCTTGGGCTGGCGGCCCTGCTGGTCTGGACCGCGTCTCTTTACTATCATTTTCTGAACGGCATCCGTCACCTGCTGTGGGATTCGGGGCTGCTCCTTGACCTGAAGGGCGCCTATGCCTCGGGCTGGACAGTGCTGGTTCTGACGGTTGTGCTGACTGCAATTACCTGGGGAGGCCTGCTGTGAGCGAGTTTCGTCATCCACTTAAAAAAGCCATGGGCCACGGTTCTGCCGGCGACGGTGTCGGCCACTGGTGGGCGCAGCGCTTTTCCGCCCTGCTGCTGATTGGGCTGACCGTCTGGCTGATCTGGGCATTGACAAGATTGGCCGGTGCTGATCACGGCAGCGCCGCCGCCTTTTTGGGCAGCCCGTTCAACGCCACCATGGCCATATTGTTCATGGTGGCCGGCTTTTATCATGGCCAGCTGGGGCTGCAGGTGATCATCGAGGATTATGTTCACCGCCGCGCGGCCGAGGTTGCCCTGATCGTGATCGTCAAGGCGCTGGCACTTTTTGGCGCCGTTCTGTCGGTGCTTGCCGTTCTTAAACTGGCTCTGGGAGTTTGAAATTGAGCAAAGCTTACGAGATTACCCGGCACGAATATGACGTGCTGGTTGTTGGCGCGGGTGGCGCCGGTTTGCGCGCCACCATGGGCCTGGCGGCCACCGGCCTGAAAACCGCCTGCGTGACCAAGGTGTTCCCCACCCGTTCGCACACCGTGGCCGCCCAGGGCGGCATGAGTGCGGCCCTGGCCAACATGGGCGAGGACGACTGGCGCTGGCATATGTACGACACCATCAAGGGGTCGGACTGGCTGGGCGACCAGGATGCCATTGAGTACATGTGCAAAAACGCCATGCAGGCCGTCATCGAGCTGGAGCATTTCGGCGTGCCTTTTTCCAGAACCGAGGAAGGCAAGATCTACCAGCGTCCGTTTGGCGGCATGACCACTCACTACGGCAAGGGCACGGCCCAGCGCACCTGCGCGGCTGCCGACCGCACCGGCCACGCCATTTTGCACACGCTCTACCAGCAGGCGCTCAAGCACGACGCCGAGTTTTTCATCGAATATTTCGCCATCGACCTGCTGATGGACGATGACGGCGCCTGCAGGGGCGTGCTGGCCTGGGATTTGACCAACGGCACGCTGCACGAATTTCGCGCCCACGCGGTGATTCTGGCCACCGGTGGCTACGGCCGCACCTATTTTTCATGCACGTCGGCGCACACCTGCACCGGCGACGGCGGCGGCATGGCGTTGCGCGCCGGCCTGGCGCTGCAGGACATGGAGTTTGTCCAGTTTCATCCCACCGGAATTTACGGCGCCGGCTGCCTGATTACCGAAGGCGTGCGCGGTGAGGGTGGGTACCTGACCAACTCCGAGGGCGAGCGCTTTATGGAGCGCTACGCGCCCAACGCCAAGGATCTGGCCTCGCGCGACGTGGTATCGCGTTCCATGACCCTGGAAATCCGCGAGGGCAGGGGGGTGGGTGAGCACAAGGACCACATTCACCTCAATCTGCAGCATCTGGGCCCGGAAGTCATCAACGAGCGCCTGCCCGGCATTGCCGAATCCGCGCGAATTTTTGCCGGCGTCGATGTCACCAAGGACCCCATCCCGGTCATTCCGACCGCCCACTACAACATGGGTGGCGTGCCGACCAACTATCACGGCGAGGTGGTCACCATGGTGGACGGCGACCCCGAAACCGTGGTCAAGGGCCTGTACGCCGTGGGCGAGGCCGGCTGCGTTTCGGTCCACGGCGCCAACCGCCTGGGCTCCAACTCGCTGCTGGACCTTATCGTGTTCGGGCGTGCCGTGGCCGAGCGCTGTGGCGCCACCATCAAGCCCGGTCAGACGCACAAGCCGCTGCCGGAAGGCACCCTCGATCGCATCCTGGATGACTTCGACAGGCTAAGGCACGCCAATGGCGACCTTCCAACGGCCCGGATTCGGGAAAACATGCAGCGCGTCATGCAGGAAGATGCCGCCGTCTTCCGCACCGAAAAAACGCTGGAAGAGGGCCATCGGCGCATTGTTGATGTGGCCAAAAGCTTCAGCAACGTCAAGGTCTCCGACCGCTCGCTCATCTGGAATTCCGACCTGGTTGAAACGCTTGAGCTTCGCAACCTGCTGGCCAACGCGGTGACAACCATGGTGGCGGCACACAACCGCACCGAAAGCCGGGGCGCGCACGCCCGCGAAGACTACAGCGAGCGCGATGACGAGAACTGGCTGAAGCACAGCCTGATCTGGATGGACGAGGAGTACAAGACCAGAATCGACTATCGCCCGGTGCACATGTATACGCTGACCGATGAGGTCGAAGTGGTTCCACCCGAAAGAAGAGTTTACTGACACGCCATGAGTATTTTCAGACTGCCAAAAAACTCGCGCATTTCCAGGGGAAAACATTTTTCAGCGCCCCCGGGTGCGAAGAACGTCAAGACATTTCGCATCTATCGCTGGGATCCCGACAGCGGCGAAAATCCGCGGGTGGACTCCTACGACATCGATCTGGACGACTGCGGCCCCATGGTTCTGGACGCCGTCATCAAGATCAAGGATGAAATCGATTCAACGCTGACGTTTCGGCGTTCCTGTCGCGAAGGCATTTGCGGCTCGTGCGCGTTCAATATTGACGGCATCAATACGCTGGCCTGCACCCAGGGCATTGCGGAAATTTCCGGCGACGTGAAGATTTATCCGCTGCCGCACATGCCGGTAGTCAAGGACCTGGTGCCCGACCTGACGCAATTCTACGCCCAGTACGCTTCCATACAGCCGTGGATCAAGACCCACAGCCCGGCGCCGCCCGACAAGGAACGCCTGCAGTCACCGGAAGACCGCAAGCATCTGGACGGGCTGTATGAGTGCATCCTGTGCGCCTGCTGTTCGACCGCCTGCCCAAGCTACTGGTGGAGCGGCGAGCGCTATCTGGGGCCCGCCATTTTGCTGCAGGCCTACCGCTGGCTGGTTGACTCGCGTGATGAGGCCACCGGTGAAAGGCTCGACCAGCTTGAGGACCCCTTCAAGCTGTATCGCTGTCACACCATCATGAACTGTACCCGGACCTGCCCCAAGGGGCTCAATCCGGCCAAGGCCATTGCCGAAATCAAGAAAATGATGCTGGCGCGGCGCAGCGTCTGATGAATTGAGCACAATGGGTCCGGCCGATACAGATTCCGGAGAATTGGCCCGGCTGCGCTGGCGCTGTCGCAGAGGAATGCAGGAGCTGGACGTGATGCTTGGCGACTGGCTGCAGCGCTGCTGGCCTTCGGCCGACCAGGCCCGGCGCCAGGCGTTTTCAGCTCTGCTGGAACAGGAAGACGACCGCCTGTGGTCCTGGCTGAGCGGGCAGAGCGACCCGGATGCCGGGCTGGTGGATATCGTCAATGACATCAGAGCACGCTTTTTCGGGTCCGGGCGCTGACGGCTGGCGTATCGGCCCCGCTACGGGTCCGGCTGCACTGGTTGGCATTCTGGCGGTGCCCAGCGCCGCGGCCGCCTGGTTCAACGGCCTTCCCTGGCCGCTGCGCACGGCAGCTCTGCTGCTGGTTGTGGCGCTGGCTGCCAGGGCAATCAAACAGCTTCTTTTCCCGCAGACGGTCCGAATCAAAATATCCGGCCCAACGGTTTGCTTTGAATCGGCAGGGCATGGCTCTGGCACCGGAACCATTGCCGGCACGCCGTTTGTTTCCCCCTTCTATGCGGGTTTCAGCTGGACAGGGCAGGGGCGCTTGCGGCGCAGCTTTGGTGTTTTCAGGGCGCAAATGAATGAGCGTGACTATCGGCATTTGTGCGTCGCGCTGCGCATGGGGCAGGTCAGTTGAAACGCCTGCTCCGGCGACTTTTGCGATCGCTCATCGCGCTTTTGTTGCTGGTGATTCTGGTTCTGTGCGGGCTGACCCTGCCGCTGCGCTGGATAATGCCCGCCACGTCGGCCTATATGGTTGCCGACCGGCACAGCAACCAGCGCGCTGTCCACCATCTTCCAGTAGCCGGCGAGAACATATCGGCGCATCTCAGGCTGGCGGTCATCGCCGCCGAGGACCAGTCTTTTCCCCATCACCACGGCTTTGATATAAAACAGATTCGCGACGCAGTGGAATCGCACCGCGGCGGAAAGCCCCTGCGGGGCGCAAGCACCATCAGCCAGCAGCTGGCGCGCAACCTTTATCTGTGGCCCGGAGGCGGGTGGTTCCGCAAGGGCCTGGAGGCGATGATCACTGTTCCGCTCGAGCTGTTTGTCCCCAAGCGTCGCCTGCTGGAAATTTACCTGAACACAATCGAGTTTGGTCCCGGCATTTACGGCGCCGAGGCAGCCGCCAGGCATTATTTCAAAAAACCGGCTATAGAGCTGAACCGCGCGGAAGCGGCGCTTCTGGCCGCTGTGCTGCCGGCGCCAAAAAAGCTGAACGCAGGGCAGCCCGATGAATACCTGCGTCAGCGCCAGCGCTGGATTCTGGGCCAAATGGACAATTTGGGTCCAGGCTGGGTACCGGCCGATTGACAAACAGAGCCGCTTGACTGCTTGCGTCCGCATGAAAAAGCGCCGTAAACTTCAGGAATCGTCATCCGGACAAGCAGGCCATGACAGATACCCACAGCATTGCCGATCGTTTTCAGCACCATGCGCAGCTGACAAGAGATGACAGGCGACTGCTGACAGATCTGGAAACAAATATGCAGGAATTCCCTGCAGGGTCGCTGCTTGATCAGACCGGCGCGGATGGCCGGCCGGTATTTTACAGCCTTAAAAAAGGCTGGGCCTGCGCCATTCATGGCCTGGCCGGCGGCCAGCGGCAGATTCTTGATATCTATTTGCCCGGTGAAATCATGGGGCTGCGCGATCTGAACCGCGACAGGTCAACGGCCGGAATCAGGGCCCTGACAGACATCTGCGCCTGCGTTTTTTCAGAAACAACCCTGTTCCAGGTTTTTGAAAGCTCGCCGGCCCTGTCCAAGCTGTTTTTTATCGAGCTTTTGCACAGGCACACGCTGTTGACCGGGCGCATCGTTGATATTGGCAGGCGCCCGGCCATAGAACGCATTGCCCATTTTTTGCTCGAAATGAAAATTCGGCTGCGCTCACCGGAAAACCATTTCGAATTTCCGCTTACACAAGCCCTGCTGGCCGACGTTCTTTCCATGAGCCCGGTTCATGTCAGCCGCATGTTTGCCAGGCTCAGGGAGCGCGGGCTGGTCGAAATGACGGAATCCCGGGTTGTGATCGGAAATCTGGCCGGTCTTATCGAGCTGGCCGGCTTCGAGCCGGACTACCTGGCCTCGGTCAATTTTGAAAGGGCAGGGCGGGCGGCGCCTGTTGCGCTCAAACCGGTGGACGCCGACCGCTGACAAAGAAGACCAGAGCCACAATCAGCCCGATAACAAACAGTATCCAGGCGATATTGGTTGCGGCACCGGCAACGCCGCTCAGGCCAAGTGCGCCGGCGATCAGTGCCACGATGAGAAAAACAAGAGCCCAGGACAGCATGAGGTGCTCCTTTCATTTCGGGTTGGGTTTGACCGTAACAGCATTTTCAGGCGCTGTCGTTAACCTGTGTTATGGACGGCAGCGGCAGAATATCCTTATGCTGAGAATCACTTGCAGACAAATTGGTGTGAAATGAATGGACAAACATGAGATCAAGGGTAAGTGGAAACTCCTGTCGGCGCGCATCAGGCAGGAATGGGGCGATCTGACGGACGACGAAGTGACCCGCGCAGAAGGAAATCTTGAAGAACTCATCGCTCGCATTCAGCAAAAATATGGTCAGGGCCGACAGGCCATTTCGAAAAAGCTTAACGAGTTGAAAGACAGCCTGGAGGAGTCATGAAATTCATTACCAGCCGTTTTGACATTCACAGCCTTGTGAAAATACTGGCCGCAGCGCTTCTTGCTGCAAGCATCGGCGCTTTCATTTCTGGCTGTGAACAGAAAGGACCGGCCCAGGAAGCCGGCGAGAGCATTGACGATGCCGTTGAAGAGGCCGGCGACAAGCTAGAAGACGCCAAAGACAAGGCCGGTGACAAGGTGGAAGAGTGGAAAAAGGACGCCGAGAAGAACAACAACAGCTAGCGGTTTCTGCCCTGACTTGAAATCACGACCGTGAGCCCGGGTGGCCCAAACGGCTGCCTTCGGGCTCACGGCTTCAAATGTTGGCGGCTGTATTTTAATGCCGTCTTTCTAGTTCCAGTGGCGCAGCAGGGTTTCAATGAGCTCTTCCAGCCGGGCCCTTTCCCCCCGTTCAAGATCAGTTTCCAGCGGGCGTTCGCCAAGGATTTTTTGCGCCTCGGCGCGCAAAATGTTTGTTTCCAGCGCCCGCAGGGCCGAGCGCGCCGCGCGCAGCTGAACAAGAATTTCCTTGCTGTCGCGGCCTGAAATCAGCATTTTTGCAACGCCGTCGAGCTGTCCGCGCGCCCGATTGAGGCGGGCCAGCTGATCCCGCTTTGTTTTTCTCATGCCGGAGTAGTCGACCATGAACACACTATACCCCGTTGGGGTATAAGAGGAAATGAGAAAAAGCCTTAAAAACAAAAAACAAGTTTTATTACGGCAAGTTGCAGAAATAACCTCAAGTTGTTTATGAGATGTTTCACGGGCTCAACAGGGTATATGCAGGGGCTGCTTTCCGGCTGCTTCAGCGGGCCAATGCCAGCCAGCAGGCTTCATGAAGCGAGGTGATGCCGTGCTGGGCAAACTTTGGGCCGGGGCCGGAAACTGGGGTGCGCTTGAGAAGCCTGAAGCGAAACCCCGCCGCCTCAGCCAGCTCTTCAGGGCCGACGGCAAAAGGTGGGCCATTCATTTTGCGCTGGTCATACTCAAGCGTAATGACAAGGCCGCGCGCATTCTTTGTCAGCAGCGAGCGCAGATGGGCCAGGTATTCGCCCCGCGATTTTGGCGGCAGCGCAATCAGCGCGGCACGGTCGTAAAAAAGCGGGTAGGGGGAGCGGACCCTGAACTTGAAAAAATCAGCGTGGCAGATTTGAACGTTGGCAGCCTCGTAGCACACCTGATCGTTCAGCCTGTCCTGGTGGGGTGTTTTCCCCCATTCCGAGTAGAAATCGGCAATTGCCAGGGCGCTGAGCTCTATTCCGGTGACGCTGTGGCCTCTGTCGGCCAGCCAGCGCATGTCCAGGCTTTTTCCGCACAGGGGAACGAGCACCGGATCAGGCCGGTTTTGGGCCACGCCAGGCCAGTGCCGGAGCAGCAGCTCGTTTTCTTCCGGCTGATGAAATCCGATTTTGTTCTGTTGCCAGCGCCGGTGCCAAAAATCATGGTCCATAACTGTCGAATTGCCCGCTGCAAGCGGTCAGATGAAGAGCGGGCAGGGCACCGGCCCCGCCCGCACGGTGAAAGATGTGGCAGCTTACTCGAGAATGAAGCTGACCCGCAGGTTGACCCGGTAGGCGGAAATCTGGCCGCCGTCCACCTCAACCTTTTGCTCTGCCACCCAGGCGCCCCTGACATTTTTGAGGGTTTTGTTGGCCCGGGCAATTCCGCGCTTGATGGCGTCATCAAAGCTTTCCTTGGATTCCGCGGTAATTTCAACAACCTTGGCTACGCTCATTGCTTAAGTCCCTGTTTTTGGATGGAGCCCCGATTCTAGCAGGCAAAGCCGGCCCGGTCACCCATGGGGCAGCCAGGGACCCAGCTGTTCTTCGGCCATGCCGGTCCAGTTTCTGTTGGCGGCCGGATTGGCCGGGCTGGGGTGGTGCAGATAACCTACGCTTACCGAGTCGCCAACAATGCCCTGTGCGCGCTTTTGGGCAAACCGCCCCACGCCAATGACCACGGCCGGATCAAGAAAATCAAGCACCTGTGCGACAGCCAGGTCGCATTTTTGAAACAGGGCGTGCCGTTCTTTTTTGGTCAGTTTTTCCGGAATCAGATTACGGTTTTGGGCCAGAAACAGCAGGGGACAATAATTCCACACAAAAAAGCGGTCAAAAAATGCCTCGGCACTTCCAAAGCGCTGCCTGGCCCAGCCCCACAGACGCTTGCCGCTGCCCTCACTGCGCTGACACTCAAACCCGGTGATGGGGTATTTGGGGTGCTGTTCCGGCAGCGGCATTGCCAGATCGGCCTCAATGCCCATCCAGTCTCTTACCAGGCTTATTTCCCCGAAGGGCACGCCGGTTTGCGCCATTCCCCAGGGCCCGGGGTTCATGCCCATCAGCAGTACACGGCCGGGCTTGTTGCCAAACTTGCGCAAATACTGCTGCTGCCCGTCCCAGGCGTATTCAAGCGGGTTGTATACGTGACTGGGGGTCGAAAAGCTTAAATTTCCGACCGCTTCAGACAGTTCGGCGGCAATGGTTTCGACTGGCCCGGGGCTGGTATCCTGAGCGTGTTTTATCATGTTTGGCGAACCGGGTAATTGGGTGACCGGGTAAAAACCTGCCGTCATTTTAACTGATGGCGCAATGGCTGCCTTGCGGCCGGAGGATTCAGACACATGACCAGAGCCTTGCCGATCTTTTTTGCTGCCGTCTTTTTTTGCGCTGCCTGCGGGCATTCCCAGGGCCCTGACACCACCGCCGATGAAACCGCTGAGGCTTCACCCGGCAACGACGCCTCATTGTTCAGCGGCTACGAGCGCTCCGTTGAAAAGGCCGACGCCGTTGAAGGCCAGCTGATGGAGCGTGCCGATCGCCACAAAAAGCAGCTTGAGGACGAAAGCGGGGGCTGATCAATTGCTTTTCCTGACTGGCGGCCTGCACCTGATCATTATCCAGAAGTTCGCATAATGTATATTATGTCAAGTTAACCAGGTTTGCCCGCTTGCAGGATTCCAGGCTGAATTCGGCGCTTGCCAGTGATTTTAAACAGCACGGCCCGTCTCAACGCTTATATATCAGCAGCCTGCAGCGTATTCTTGATGATTGCCTTCGGGTTTGGTCCGGCAGCTTGCGGTCGTGATAGCATGAAAACACCCGTGCGCGGCGCAGCCTGATGACGGCACCCCTTCAAATATTTGCGGAGCCGGAAAGCACGACGCCGCGCATTCATAGCAGTCGTCTTAACCTAAGGAGGATTCATGACTGACCAGGCGGAAATTGTTGTTGCCCTCGATGGATCGGAGCCTGCCTACGAGGCCCTGAAGCAAGCGCACCAAATGGCGCAGGCCATGAACAGAAAGCTTTCGGCCCTGTATGTCTTTCCTCATAACCCGGGCGTTTCAACCACGCTTGCCGGGCTTGAGGACATTGACCAGGCCCGCAAGAGAATTGAGCAGGCCGGCAAAAGCAAGTCGTCCGCCCTTTTTGACGAGGCCGAGTCACGCATCGGAACCTCACTGGCCAAAAAGCACCTGCTGGTTGGAAAACCGGCTGAAGAAATCGTTGCCTTCATGGAAAGCAATCCAAATGTGCATCTGGTCATGGGGCGGCGGGGACTGTCGAAGATCAAGGCGCTGATCATGGGCAGCGTCAGCGCCAAGGTGGTTGCCTACGCGCCTGGACTGGTGACCGTCGTTTAGCCTTGCGGGCAGACCATGCCCAAAGAGACAGAAAAGCCGGGCAGGCAAGCCCGGCTTTTTTTGTGGTTTGGTTTTGTGGTTTGGCTACGGCGTGATCAGCCTGCTAGCTGCATTTTGAATAGCCGCAGGCCAGGCAGGTTTGACAGCCATCCATCATTACCATGGCCTTGGTGTTGCACTTGAAGCACAGGGCGGCCGAGTCGGGGTAGTCACCCGCGCCCTGCTCTGCCGCCGGCTTTGCCTGCTCTTTGTCACGCGCCTCGACCTCGGCTCTTTTCTGGTCGAGCATCAGCTGCTGCTGCTCGCTAAGCTCGTCGGGCTCAATCAGGCCGATGCGCTTGAGGTGGTGCTCGACCACGGCACCGATGTCGGCCACTATGGACGGCACAAAGCGGCCGCCGGGCTTGAAATAGCCGCCCTTGGGGTCAAACACGGCCTGCAGCTCCTCGGCCAGAAAGGCGACATCACCGCCCTTTCGGAACACGGCCGACATCACTCTGGTCAGGGCCACAATCCACTGAAAATGGTCCATGTTCTTGGAGTTGATGAAGATTTCGAACGGCCGCTTTTGCTCATGTTCGGTGCCGGCATTGAGCACAATATCGTTGATGGTCACATACAGGGCATGATCATCCAGCGGGGTGCGGATCTTGTAGGTGGCCCCTTCCAGGCACTCCATGCCCTCCGGCCGCTCCAGTTTTTCATGCATGCGGATGATTTCCGCCTTTTCACGGCTCTCCGGCTGTTCCGCTGCGGGCGCCTGTTCTTTTTCCTCCTCGTCGCGGATCTGGTAGCCAACAATTTTCTGGTCAATTTTAATGGTCATGTTGCTCGTACTCCTGACAACGGCTCAGAACTTGCCGTAATAGCCTTCCTTGAGGGCGTCAAACAGGTTGGCCGCCGTGTGGATCTCGCCATCGTATTCAATTTCTTCGTTTCCTCTGGCCTCGACCCTGGAACCGTCGGCCAGCTCAAACACATAGGTGGTTGATTCCAAATCCTTGTCGGTGACCAGCACGCCCTGAAAGACTTCGGGGTTGAAGCGGAAAGTGGTGCAGCCCTTGAGGCCCTGCTTCCAGGCAAACATGTAGATGTCCTTGAAGTCTTCGTAGGGGTACTCGGTCGGGACATTGGCCGTTTTGGAAATGGAGGAATCTATCCATTTTTGCGCCGCCGCCTGGATGTTGACGTGCTCCCTGGGCGTAATGGACTCGGCGGTTACAAAATAATCGGGCAGCCGGGTTTCGGCGTCTTCCGAATACGGCATGGCATCGGGGTTGACCAGCGTTCTATAGGCCAGCAGCTCATAGGAATAGACGTTGATCTTTTCCTTGCTCTTGCGCCCTTCACGAATCAGGTTGCGGTTGTAGTGATGGGCAAAGCTGGGCTCAATGCCGTTGGAGGCGTTGTTGGCCAGCGACAGCGAGATGGTGCCGGTGGGCGCAATCGAGGTGTGGTGAGTAAAGCGCGCGCCGGTTTCGGCCAGCTGTTCAACCAGCTCGGGGTCCACCTCGGCAACCTGCTGCATGTAGCGACTGTAGCGGGCGTGCAGCACCCGTCCCGGCAGCATGTCGCCCGGCTTGTGGCCGTCGGCCTTCATTTCCGGCCGCTTGCGCAGCATTTCGGGGGTGACTTCAAAAAGCTCGTCCATAATGGGCGCCGGGCCTTTTTCCCTGGCCAGCTCCAGCCCCGCCCGCCAGCCTGTCATGGCCATTTCACGCGATACGCGCTCGGTGAATTCCAGCGAATCGGGCTGGCCATAATGCATCCTGAGCATGGTCAGGGTTGAGCCAAGCCCCAGAAAACCCATGCCGTGGCGACGCTTGCGCATGATTTCACGACGCTGCTCCTCCAGCGGCAGGCCGTTGATTTCCACCACGTTGTCCAGCATGCGCGTAAACACATGAACAGTCTGGCGATAGTCATCCCAGTTGAAGCGCGCCTGGTCGGTAAACGGATCATCGACAAAGCGCGTCAGGTTGATGGAGCCAAGCAGGCAGGCCCCGTAGGGCGGCAACGGCTGCTCTCCGCAGGGATTGGTCGCGCGAATGTCCTCGCACCACCAGTTGTTGTTCAGCTCGTTGATGCGGTCGATGAGCACAAAGCCGGGCTCGGCGTAGTCGTAGGTGGACGACATGATCATGTCCCACAGGTGCCGCGCCTTGATGGTGCGATAAATTCTGCACGCCACCAGCCCTTCGTCATTGACGATGTAGCCCTTGTGAACAGGCCACTCGCGCCACAGCACCTGGCTGTCGTCGTCAAGATCGACCTCTTCGGCCTCGCTGTTGAGCACGGGGAACACCAGCGGCCAGTCGGCATCGTTGGCCACGGCCTGGACAAAATCATCGGTAATCAGCAGCGAACAGTTGAACTGGCGCAGCACGCCGTCTTCGCGCTTGGCGCGGATGAAATCCATGACATCGGGGTGGGACACGTCAAAAGTGGCCATCTGCGCGCCGCGGCGCCCGCCGGCCGACGAGACGGTAAAGCACATCTTGTCGTAGATGTCCATAAACGACAGCGGGCCCGAGGTGTAGGCACCCGCGCCCGACACATAGGCGCCTCTGGGCCGCAGCGTGGAAAATTCGTAGCCTATGCCGCAGCCGGCCTTGAGCGTCAGGCCGGCCTCGTGCACCTTGGCGAGGATGTCGTCCATGGAGTCGCCGATGGTGCCGGACACGGTGCAGTTGATGGTCGAGGTGGCCGGCTTGTGGTCAAGCGCGCCGGCGTTGGACGTGATGCGCCCGGCCGGAATGGCGCCGCGCCGCAGGGCCCACAAAAACTCGCGGTACCAGTGCTCGCGCAGCTCGTCGGTTTTTTCGACATCGGCCAGCGCGCGAGCCACCCGCCTGAACGTGCCGTCTATGTCCTGATCAACCGCTGCCCCCGATTTTGCCCTGAGACGGTACTTCATGTCCCAGATGTCCAGCGAAGCTTCCTGAAAGGCAATATCCGGAAGCGCAGACGTCAAAGCTTCTGCCGTAACACTCATGCCGCAACCTCTTGATAACGTAAGAATTGAACGAGGTTATGCACAGGTTTTGAACAGCCCGCACACAACCTCTTGTGTATAAATACTGCGCAAGACACAAGATGTTGTGCTGCAGCGCCCACTTTACTTGAAGTAGAGGTTGAAGTAAAGACTAAACTAAAGACTGAACTAAAGACTGAACTAAAGACTGAACTAAAGACTGAACTAAAGACTGAACTAAAGACTGAACTAAAGACTGAACTAAAGACTGAACTAAAGACTGAACTAAAGACTGAACTAAAGACTGAACT
>DATGSU010000096.1:0-2220 GCA_035302305.1 Wenzhouxiangella sp.
TCATGTTGGGTATTATTGCGGCTTGCCCTTGATGTTTCAACAAGAAGGATTCTCATTATCATGCAGATTGCCAGCGTCAGGCAGGTTCTTGACGGCGACATTGCCTGTGGTTCCGAAGTCACGATTCGCGGCTGGGTGCGCACCCGGCGCGACTCCAAGGCCGGTTTTTCTTTCATTCACGTCAACGATGGCTCAGGCCTGAACAATCTGCAGCTGGTCGCCGGCCGTGAACTGCCCAACTACGACAATGAAATCCGCCGGCTGACCGCCGGCTGCGCCATTGTCTGTCGCGGCAAGGTGGTTGAGTCTCGCGGGCGCGGACAAAGCGTGGAAATACAGGCGCAGGACATTGAAGTGGCCGGCTGGGTGGACGATCCGGACACCTACCCGGTGCAGCCCAAAAGACACAGCTTTGAATTTTTGCGCAGCGTGGCCCATCTGCGCCCGCGCACCAATACATTTGGCGCCGTCACGCGCGTGCGCCACGCCACGGCTCGCGCCATACACAACTTTTTTGACCAGCGCGGCTATTACTGGGTCAACACGCCCATCATTACCACATCGGACGCCGAGGGCGCCGGCGAGATGTTCAGGATTTCCAGCCTTGACCTGCTCAACATTCCGCGCACCGAAGACGGCCAGGTTGATTTCAGCAAGGACTTTTTTGGCCATGAGGCTTTTCTGACCGTATCGGGCCAGCTCAACCTCGAAGCCTATTGCCTGGCCTTGAGCAAGGTTTACACATTTGGCCCCACGTTCCGCGCCGAAAACTCCCATACGTCCAGACACCTGGCGGAGTTCTGGATGGTGGAGCCCGAAATCGCCTTTGCCGATCTTGACGACCTGGCTGACATTGCCGAGGACTTTCTGACCGACGTGATTGCCAGCGTGCTCGACCGCTGTGCCGAAGACATGGCATTTTTTGCCGAGCGCATTGATGAAGAAGCGGTTACCCGGCTTGAAAGGCTGGTCAACAGCGAGTTTGTGCGCATGGACTATGCCGAGGCCATCGACATTCTCAAGGCTTCCGGAAAGAAGTTCGAATATCCGGTTCACTGGGGGCTGGACCTGCAGACCGAGCACGAGCGCTACCTGACCGAACAGCACTGCAACGGCCCGGTGGTGGTGATGAATTATCCGGATGAAATCAAGGCTTTTTACATGCGCCTGAACGACGACGGCAAAACCGCCGCCGCCATGGACGTGCTGGTGCCCGGCATTGGTGAAATCATTGGCGGCTCGCAGCGCGAGGAGCGGCTTGATGTGCTGCGCCAGCGCATGGCCCAGCACGGGCTGGACGAAGCCACCTATCGCTGGTACATGGACCTGCGCCGCTATGGCACCGTGCCGCATTCCGGTTTCGGGCTGGGCTTTGAGCGCCTGCTCAGCTACATGACGGGGCTGGGCAATATTCGCGATGTGATTCCCTACCCGCGCACGCCGGGCCACGCGCCGTTCTGAATGCGATCCTGTGCTGCCCGCCGGCCCGGCATGCCAGGCCGGCGGGTGGCCTGTTTGTAAAGCTGGTTTGTAAAGCTGGGCGGCAATCCGCCCCCACAACATACATACATGTATGTATAATGCGCCGGTCTTTCTGTTTCCGGCTCGCACGGCCGGCAAAGAAACCTACGGAGTTTCCTGCAAATGCCCACCCTTCACCGTCTGACCGCCACCATGGGCGGTTTCGTTGTTGTGACAATCACCATCATGTTCCTTGCCGCCTGCTCAGCGCCCGAGCAGGACCATGAAATGCCGCCGGCGCCGGTCAGATTCGTAACGGTTGAACCGGCAAATGTCACCATAGAGCAGGAATATGCCGGACGCGTGCGCGGCTCGCGCGAGGTTGAGATTCGCTCGCGCGTGAGCGGCATTCTGCTCGAGCGCCTGTACGATGAAGGCCGGATGGTGGCTGAGGGCGACGACCTGTTTCTGATTGATCCCGACTCGTATGAGATTGCCGTCAGCCAGGCCGAAGCCGAGCTGGACAACGCCAACGCCCGCCTGAGCCAGGCCGAGCGCGAATGGCGGCGGGTGTCGGGCCTGTATGAACGAGGCGCGGTCAGCGAGCGCGAACGCGACGACGCCAAGTCAAACCTGCAGCTGGCCGAGGCCGGCATTGCGCTGGCCCGGGCGGGCCTGGCTTCGGCCCAGCTCAACCTGGGCTGGACGCGCGTAAAGGCGCCCATTTCCGGCGCCACCGGCCTGGAAACCGAGTCGGAA
>DATGSU010000097.1:0-2662 GCA_035302305.1 Wenzhouxiangella sp.
CTGGACGCGATACTCCTCGACCAGCCAGCGATAGGCGTCCACCTCGGGCGTGTACCACCCGTGTTCAAGATGGTCAAGATAACGCTGCCACCAGGGCATGATCGCCTCCATGCGTTCGGCATCGCGCACCGGGTCGTTTTCAAGCGCTTCAAGCCGCAGGCGCACGGCCTCAAGATAGCGCGGGTAGTGGGCCAGCCGGCGGGCTTCGATGTCATCCAGAAACCCCGCATAAAGCAAATCATCCAGCTGACTCCGCATATCGGCCACGGCCTTGGGCGCTGCCTCGTGCAGGCTTTCCAGCCACAGGTTCAATTCATGCCAAACCAGCAGCACTTTGTCAAGCATTTCCGCCATTTGCACGTAATTCTTAACCAATTTCCGACGAATGGCGGCCGCCAGCTGATCAAAGGCTTCGATATTGCGAATTTCCCAGGCGCTGTCAACCGCCGCGCGCAAAACCAGCTGGCGCAACCCCTCGGTCAGGCCGGCCATGTCCTGCACGCGCACAAAGGCCAGCTGCGCCTGGCGCGACAGGCCGTGGTTTTTCTGCAGGTATTTCCATGAGTCGGCCAGCGCCTGGCGCAGCAGCGTCAAAACGCCCTGGCGGTGGGCGGCCCGCGCCTGCTGTTCTTCGTCGAACAGGCGCACGCCGGCCCGGCTGCCCTGGTCAACCAGAGCCGGCCAGGCGCTGTGGCCTCCGCGGGTGGTAATGATTTCGGGCAGCTCGGGAAACTCGGCCGGACCCAGCCCGTCACGCTGCCACTGCCCGGCCTGGCGCGCCATAAACTCGCTGCGGGCGCGCTCGCTGAAGCGCTCGACCAGTTTTTGCACATCGCGGCTCTGGCCCAAAACCCGCCCGCCCCGGCCAATAATGCGCACCAGAATCTTCTGGTGGCGGGCCAGCTTGTCCTGCTTGAAATCATCCGGGCCAATTTCAATGCCCGACATGCGCGCAAGCTCGGCGGCCAGCCGGTCCACCAGGGCGCCTTCGGGCCGGCCCAGCGCCTCCATGGCCGCCCTGGCATACTCGGCTGCCGGAATCAGCGCCCGCCTTTTTGACTTGGGCAGGCTGACAACCAGGGCCAGAATCTTTTCTTCGAGCAGGCCCGGCACCAGCCACTGCAGGCGGCCGCCATCCAGCTGGTTGAGCAAATGCAGCGGGCAGTCCAGCGTCACGCCATCATTTTCGGCGCCCGGCTCAAAATGATAGCTGAGCGCAAAGCGCTCATTGCCCAGCTGCAGAAATTCCGGAAATGCTTCCTGCCCCGCCAGCAACGCATCCTCGCGCAGCAGAGTGGCGCGGTCGTAAAGCAGCCTGTCACGCTCATCTTCCCGCAGCTTTTCATACCAGCGGACAAACGCGCGGGCCGTAAACACATGATCGGGAATGCGCTTGTCAAAAAACGCCTCTAGCGCGTCCTCGGTGGCCAGCACATCGCGGCGGCGGCGCTTATGCTCATGCTCGGCAAGCTCGCGCACCAGAGCCGCATTTTTCTTCAAAAACCCGGCGCTGAAGCTGATTTCACCGCGCACCAGCGCGTGGCGAATAAACACCTCGCGCGCGCCGGCGGGATCATGAGGGCCGTAATGCACGCGCCGCCTTTCAACCAGCACCAGGCCGTGCAGGCTCAGCTGTTCGTAGCCCATCACCCGGCCCGAGCGCCGGTCCCACCAGGGATCGAACACCCGGCGCCTGATCAAATGAGCGGCCTGCTCTTCCAGCCAGGCCGGCCTGACAGTCGCCACCATGCGCGCATACGGCCGCGCTGTTTCCACCAGCTCGGCGGCCATGATCCAGCCGGGCGTCCGGCGGGCCAGGACCGAGCCCGGAAAAATCCTGAACTTGTGGCCGCGGGCGCCCTGGTATTCACCGTCTTCCTGATGCTGGCCAATCATGCTCAGCAGCCCGGCCAGCAGGCTGCGGTGCACCTGTTCATCATCGGCCTCGCCCAGCTTGCCCACGCGCCACTTCTCCTGGCGCGCCAGCTGGCGCAGCTGGGCATGCAGCCGGCCCCATTCATGCAGTCTTTGTGGCGCCAGAAAGTTTCTGCGCGCCAGCCTTTCCGCCTGGCTGCGCGAATTTTCCGAGCGGGTTTTTTGCCACCACTGCCACAGCCGCAGCAGGCCGGAAAAATCCGAGCCCTTGACGGCAAACTGTGCATGCGCCTCATCGGCCGCCTGCTGGTGATCCAGCGGCCGGTCGCGCACGTCGGGAATGGCCAGCGCCGCCACCAGCACCAGCACTTCGGCCAGCGCGCCGCGCTCGGCAGCCTCCATCAGCATGCGGCCGTGGCGTACATCCACCGGCATGCGCGCCAGCTGGCGACCGCGCCGGGTCAGCCGGCGCTCGTCATCCACGGCGCCCAGCTCTACCAGGCTTTGACGAGCCTCGCCCAAAAGCCGGCGCGGCGGCGCATCAATGAATGGAAAGTCTTCCGGCTCACCCAGCCCCAGAGCCAGCATTTCGAGCACCACGCCGGCCAGGCCGGCGCGCTGGATTTCAGGTTCGGCAAATTCCGGCCGGGCCAGAAAATCGGCCTCGTCAAACAGGCGAATGCAGGTGCCAGGCGCCACCCGCCCGCAGCGCCCGGCGCGCTGGTTGCAGGCAGCCTGCGACACCGGCTCCACCGGCAGGCGCAGCACGCGCGAATGGGCGGCGTAG
>DATGSU010000098.1:0-3493 GCA_035302305.1 Wenzhouxiangella sp.
TTCCGGCATGGCGGGTGTGGGCGGCGTGCGCGCCACGCTCGACGACATGGTGGCCTGGGCGCAGGCCCAGAATGATCCGGACACCGACACCGCCATTGGACGCGCCATTGCGCTGACGCACAACAGTGTTGAGGTTGCCGAGCCGCTGGCCGAAGGCATGGGCTGGTTCATTCGCGGCGAAGGCAAGGACCGCACGCTGTTGCACGAGGGCGGCACCGGCGGTTTTTCATCCGTGGTGGTCTTTCAGCCCGCAAGCAAACGCGGCGTGGTGGTGCTGGCGGACACGGCGCTGACCGACAGCGGCGGCCTGGGCGGGCTGGGCATGCATTTGCTGGATGGTTCTGTGCCGCTGCCCGAGCCCGCTCGCCCGGCAGAGGCCGACGAGGCGCTGCTGGACGCTCTGGCCGGAAACTACAGGCTGTCGGGCGGGCTGACCATGGAGCTGACGCATGAAAATGGCGATCTCTACATCCAGGCCGCCGGCCAGCCGCGCTTCAGAATGAGCCACGACAGCCGCGGTGATTTCTATCCGCTGCAGTTCAGCGCCCTGCTGCGTCCGGTGGAGCGGGCGGACGGTCGCTGGTTGTTCACCTGGCACCAGGGCGGTGGCGTGCAGCAGGCCCGCCGCGTCGACTCTGACAAAGCCCCCGAACCCGCTAAGTTGGATGAAGACACGCTGGCCGATTATGAAGGCGTCTATTCGCTCGCACCGCAGTTCGATTTGAGCGTGAAGGCATCGTCCGGCCGGCTTGAGGCCCGCGCCACCGGCCAGGGCTGGTTCGAGCTGGAGGCCACTGGTGAGGATGTGTTTGAAGCCCCGGCCTGGGATATCGTGATCCGGTTCAGGCGCGACGGGCAGGGCCGCGTCACGGCGCTTGCCCTGCATCAGGCGGGTCATGAAACCATTGGCGAAAAGCAATGAAATCAACAGATGACCGGACGGATTACAGGCTGAACGAGCCGCTGCCGGCCGGCGTGGTGGTGGGCGGCAGCGCGCGGCTGCTGCGCTATCGCCAGTATCCGGTGTTCAGCTGGCGCTGGCTGCGAGGCCGCACTCTGTTTGCGGTGGTTCTGGTGGCAGCTTGGGCATCGCTCAACGGTGTTGCCATTGGCTTGCTTGGCGGTCTTGTGCCGGGGCTGCAGGTGTGGCTGCACCAGTTCTGCGCATTCATGCTCATGGCCACCTGCGGCCCGGCGCTGGCCACCCTTGTGCGGCATCGGCGCTGGCCGCGCAGGCGCGAAGGCCTGGCGCTGGTCGCGGCCGTGCTGATTGGCATGGCCCTCAGCGCCGGGGTGGATGCATGGGCCTCTGCGCGCGTTACCCAGGCGCTGAATCAGGTGCCGGGGCTGGTTCCGACCGTTGACGTCAAGGCGTCTTCCGAGCTGGCCAAAGCCGCTTCGGCCCTCATTAACCTGCTTGTTCTCGCCGTGCTGTATGCCCTGTTTGGCGGTGGCTTGGCGCTGCGGGCCTGGTATGGTGAGCGCGCGCGCTGGCAGGCGCTGCAGCACAAAAAAATGCTGGCGGATCTCAAGGCTCAAAAGCGCCAGTCCGACCTGCATCTGAGCGCGCTACAGGCCCAGATTGAACCGCATTTTCTGTTCAACACCCTGGCGTCGCTGCGCGCCCTGATTGCCAGCGATCCGCCCGCAGCCGGGCAGCTGCTTGATGCCATGACGGACTATCTGCGCGCCGCCATGCCCGCCGTGAACCACAGCGACAAAACTATCGGGGCAACCCTGGGCGACCAGCTTGATCTTTGTGCCCGCTATCTGGAGCTGATGCGGCTGCGCCTGGGCGGACGGCTGCAGTACAAGATCAGCGCCGGCGACAACCTGCGTTCGCTGGAGTTTCCGCCGCTGCTGATATTGACGCTGGTGGAAAACGCCATCAAGCACGGCATAGAGCCGCACGCCGGCAACGGGCGCATTGAGCTTGCGGCCCGCCAGGCGGACAATGTGCTGACAATTGAAGTGCGCAACAACGGCGCCGGGCTGCAGCCCGGCACGATATCGGGCGTGGGCCTGGCCAACGTGCGCGCCCAGCTGCAAACGCGCTTTGGCGAGCGGGCCGGCCTGGAGCTGTCCAGCGCTGACGGCTGGACGGTCGCCGCCATGCATATTCCCCTGGAGGCCACGGATGAGTGACAACACGGTGCGCGGACTGCTGGCCGAAGACGAGGCGCCCCAGCGCGCCCGCCTGGAAAAGCTGCTGAAAGAAACCTGGCCCGAGCTTGACCTGGTGGCCGTGTGCGCCAGCGGCACCGAAGCGCAGCAGGCGGCCCGAACGCTCAGGCCGCAGGTGGCGTTTTTGGACATTCGCATGCCCGGCGTCAGCGGTCTGGACGTGGCCCGCGACGTGGTGGCCGGCGGCGGGCATGTGGCGTTCATTACCGGCTACGACCAGTACGCGGTCGATGCCTTCGCGACCAACGCGGTGGACTACCTGCTCAAGCCTGTGGACGAGGCGCGCCTGGCTGAAACCGTCGGGCGCTTGCGCCAGCGTCTGTCACAGGGCCGGCCGGCTGATATGGAAAGGCTGGTGGAAACGCTGCGGCAGGCGCTGCAGCCGCCGCCCAAAGATCACATTCGCTGGATCAGCGCCACCGTGGGCGACAGCGTGCGCATGGTTGACGTCAACGACGTGCTGTTTTTCCGCGCCAGCGAAAAATACGTGCGCGTGGTGACGGCCGACGATGAGCTGGTCATTCGCACGCCGCTCAAGGAGCTGGCCGCCGGGCTCGACCCGGAGCAGTTCTGGCAGGTGCACCGCAGCGCCATTGTGCGCGTTGCCGCCATGAAAAAACTGCGCCGCAACGAGCTGGGCCACTACCGGCTGAGCCTGCAGGGCAGCCGGGAAAAACTGCCCGTCAGCGCCGCCGCCGCGCGCCGTTTTCGGGGCATGTAAGCGCTTGTTTCAAAGCATTTCCGGCCCGGTAGCTGCCGGGCCGGATTGCTCATCCCCTTGTCCAGTTCCTGGTCTAGTTCTCGCGCAGCTTTTCCACGTCTTCGGGTTCAATCAGCGGCGCGTCGTTGCCCCATGATGTTCTTTCATGGTTGACGATGTCGGCAATGTCCACGTCGTCAAGCACGTCCCGGAACGCCTGCATGGGTGCGCTGTACATTACGCCGTCTATGGCCTCGCCCTGCATGCCGTTGAGAATGACGTCGATGTGCTTGGTGGCGTCGGGATCAAGCACGGCCGGGTCGCCCTTGAGCGGAGGAAACACGCCGGGCAGCCCTTCGCCACCGGGCTGGTGGCAGGCGGCGCAGTGGGTGGTATAGAGCGAGTCGCCGCGTTCCGGGTTGAACGAATATGGCCCCTCGGCCGGCTTTTCCACCGCCGGTGCAGCAACGGCCCGTGATTCGTCGCGGCTGATGTTGGGCTCACCGTGTTCGGTGCCCGGCTCGCGAATGTCGAGAATGCCGACCGCGCCCATGTCCAGATGGGCAAAGGCATGGTCGACAAACGGGTACTGGCCCGGTTCGGGAATGA
>DATGSU010000099.1:0-6145 GCA_035302305.1 Wenzhouxiangella sp.
CCTGGGCATAGACAACATTCATGTTGATCTCAGCGCGCCCGAGGTGCCCATCATGGACGGCAGCGCCGGCCCCTTTGTTTTTCTGATCCAGTCGGCCGGCATTGCCGAACAGAACGCGCCCAAACGCTTTATTCGCATAAAAAAGAAGGTGGAGGTGCGCGACGGAGACCGCTGGGCCCGGTTTGAACCGCACGACGGTTTCCGCGTCAATTTTGCCATCGAGTTCGACCATCCGGTCATCCAGTCCCATTCCTGCCGGGCCGACCTGGAGTTTTCCACCACTTCATACCTCAAGGAAATCGCCCGCGCCCGCACTTTCGGCTTCATGCGCGATATAGAGTACCTGCGCCAGCGCAATCTGGTTTTGGGCGGCAGCCTGGACAACGCCGTAGTGCTCGATGACTACCGCATTCTCAACGAAAACGGCCTGCGTTACGAAGACGAGTTCGTCAAGCACAAGGTGCTTGATGCCATTGGCGACCTGTACCTGCTCAACCGCAACCCCATCGGCGCGTTTTTTGGCCACAAGTCGGGCCACGAGCTCAACAACCAGCTGGTCAGGCGCGTGCTGGCCGACGAGACGGCCTGGGAAGAAGTGACTTTTGAAGGTGAGCGGCAGGCGCCGATATCATACATTCAGCCGGCCCAGGCTGTTTGATCTGCAAACTGCCGGACCTGGCAGCGGCCGCTGTGCGCCGGGTTACGGGTCCGGAAGCGATTCCACCACAATAACGCGCGTGCGCCGCAGCGGCCTGTCCAAGGTCTGATTGGCCTCGTACAGGAGATCGTCTGCGATCAGCCGCGCACGGCTGGCCCATGCCGGGCTGGTGGCTGCCAAAACCAGCGTGTTGCCTTCCAGGCAGGCCAGGCCGATGTGCCTGCGCATGCTTTCGGGCAGCGCCTTGCGCAGCCGGGCATCCAGCCTGTTTAAGGCATGCGCGGTTGCCAGCAGCGTGGTCAGCCCGCGGTTTTTGCGGCTGATCTGGTTAATTCGGCGTTCCTTGGGTTGCCAGCGGGCCATCTTTTACAGGATAAACATCGGATTGATCTGTAGTCTAGCGGTTCGGGTGGCTACAATGTCGGCTTGCACCCGCCGGGTGCCGCCCCAAGATACACTCTCTTGAATACTGTTCCCATATTCTGTCAACGGATTACACATGCTCAAATCCCTGATCACCAAGATCGTGGGCAGCCGCAACGAGCGACTGCTCAAGTCCTACAGCAAGGATGTTGAAGCGACCAACGCGCTCGAGCCCGAATATCAAAAGCTTGATGATGCCGCCCTGAAGGCGAAGACCGCTGAGTTCCGCCAGCGCCACGCCGGGGGCGAAAGCCTGGATGCGCTTCTGCCCGAGGCGTTTGCGGCCGTGCGCGAGGCGGCTGTGCGCAATCTGGGCATGCGCCATTACGATGTTCAGCTCATTGGCGGCCTTGTCCTGCACCAGGGCAAGATTGCCGAAATGAAAACCGGTGAGGGCAAGACGCTGGTGGCCACGCTGGCGGTCTATCTGAACGCCATCGCCGACCAGGGCGTGCATGTGGTGACGGTCAACGATTATCTGGCCCGCCGTGACGCCGAGTGGATGAAGCCGGTCTATGATGCGCTGGGCCTGACCGTGGGCGTGTCGGTGCCCGGCATGTCGTCCGACGACAAGCGCGCCGCCTACGCGGCCGATGTCACCTACGGCACCAACAACGAGTTTGGTTTCGACTACCTGCGCGACAACATGGCCTTTTCGCTTGACCAGCGCGTGCAGCGCGGGCGCCACTATGCCATTGTCGACGAGGTGGACTCGATTCTTATTGACGAGGCGCGTACCCCGCTGATCATCTCCGGCCCCACCGATGAAGGCCCGGAAATCTATGTCAGCATCAACCGCGTTGTGCCCGACCTGGTGCCGCAAAAGGAAGAGGACGGTCCGGGAGACTTTTCCATTGACGAGAAGACCAAGCAGGTTTACCTGACCGAAGACGGCATGGCCAAGGTTGAAAGGCTGCTGTCGCAGGCCGGCCTGATTGAAGCGGGCGCCAGCCTGTATGACTCCGTCAACCTGGGTCTGATGCATGCACTCAACGCCGGCCTGCGCGCCCACCATCTGTACCACAGGGATGTCGATTACATCGTGCGCGATGGCGAGGTCATCATCGTTGACGAATTCACCGGCCGCACGCTGGCAGGGCGGCGCTGGTCCGAAGGTTTGCACCAGGCCGTGGAAGCCAAGGAAGGCGTGCCCATCCAGCGCGAAAACCAGACGCTGGCCTCCATCACCTTCCAGAACTATTTCCGCATGTACGACAAGCTGTCGGGCATGACCGGAACCGCCGACACCGAGGCCTACGAGCTGCAGTCCATCTATGGGCTGGAAGTGGTGGTGATACCGACCAACAAGCCGCTGGTGCGCAAGGACCACGCCGACCTGGTGTATCTGACCACCCAGGAAAAGTACGACGCCATCGTGGCCGATATCAAGGACCGGGTTGCCAGGGGCCAGCCGGTGCTGGTTGGCACCACCTCCATCGAGAACTCGGAGCTCATTGCCCGCGAACTCAGGAAAGCCGGGTTCAAATATGAGGTACTCAACGCCAAGCAGCATGAGCGCGAAGCCACCATTGTCGAGCAGGCCGGTCGACCGGGGGCCATCACCATTGCCACCAACATGGCCGGCCGGGGCACCGACATTGTGCTGGGCGGCAACCTGGAGGCCGAGCTGCGCGACCTGGGCGAGGACGCCAGCGAAGAAGAGCGCGACAAGGTCCGCCAGGACTGGCAGAAGCGCCATGACCAGGTGATCGAAGCCGGCGGCCTGCACATTATTGGCACCGAGCGCCACGAGTCGCGACGCATCGACAACCAGTTGCGCGGGCGCGCGGGCCGGCAGGGCGATCCCGGCTCAAGCCGGTTTTATCTGTCGCTGGAAGACAATCTGATGCGCATCTTTGCTTCCGAGCGCATGGGCAGCATGATGCAGAGAATGGGCATGCGTGATGGCGAGGCCATTGAGCACCCCTGGGTCAGCCGAGCCATAGAAAACGCCCAGCGCAAGGTTGAGTCGCACAACTTCGACATGCGCAAGCATCTTCTTGAATACGACGATGTTGCCAATGACCAGCGGCGCGTGATCTACAGCCAGCGCAATGAATTGATGGAGGCCGACGAGATCGGCGACACCATAGAAGCCATTCGGGAAGAGGTGTTCGACCGGATGATCAGCCAGTTCATTCCGCCGGAATCACACGATGAGGTTTGGGACGCCGCCGGCCTGGAGCGCGCCCTTGAAGGGGAGTTTGGCATAGAGGTTCCGGTGGTGCGCTGGCTGGAGGAAGACGACAGCCTGGCCGAGCCGGGCCTGCGCGAAAAGATCATGGACGTGGTCAACGCCCATTTTCAGGACAAGGAAGAGCTGGTGGGCGCCGAGGTCATGCGCCAGTTTGAAAAGGCGCTGATGCTGTCGATTCTGGACCAGCACTGGAAAGAGCACCTGGCCGCCATGGACTACCTGCGTCGCAGCGTGGGGCTGCGCAGCTTTGCGCAGAAAAAGCCCGAACAGGAATACAAGCGCGAAGGCTTCGAGATGTTTACCGAAATGCTCGACAGCATGAAGCACGATGTGGTGCGGGGGCTGGCGCGCGTTCGGGTTCGTGACGAGGAGGACGTTGACGCCGTGGATCGCCAGCGCCGCCGCGAAACGCCGATGGAATACCAGCACGCCGAGGCCGGTGGCGCGGGTGCCGGCAGCCAGGCGGCAGCCACGGCAGAGAAGCCGCAGACCTTTGTCAGGGAAGGCCGCAAGATTGGCCGCAATGAACCCTGTCCCTGTGGCTCGGGCAAAAAATACAAGCACTGCCACGGCCGCCTGGGCTGAGGCGCGTGGCAGTGGAGCGGTCCGGGCCGGTTGAGGTGGTGGCGGGCCTGATCCCCGACCGGTCCGGGCGAATTCTTCTGGCGCAGCGCCCGCCCGGCAAATACATGGCCGGGCGCTGGGAGTTTCCCGGCGGCAAGCGCGAGCCCGGCGAAAGCCGGGTTGATGCGCTCAGGCGCGAACTTGACGAAGAGCTGGGCATTGCCCTGGCTGAAGCCGAGCCCTGCCTGACGCTGCGTCACGACTACCCGAAAATCTCCGTTCTCCTGCACCTTTTTTTCGTTAACCGGCACGCCGGACAGCCCGCAGGGCGCGAAGGGCAGGCGCTGCGCTGGGTCACGCTTGCCGAAATGAGCAACCTGCCCATGCTGGCCGCCGACCGGCCCATCATAAAAGTGCTGGGGCTGGATTCCCGCTATGCGATTACGCCCGACCCCCAACGCGTCGGCGGCGCTGATGGGGTATTGCAATGGACAAGCGCAGCCCTGGCTTGCGGCCATCGCCTGTTTCAGCTGCGCGCCAAGTCACTTGATGTCCCCTCGCTCGCCCAGCTGGCCGAAAAGTTTGCCGGCCTGATGGGCAGGCATGATGCGCGCTGGCTGCTCAACGGCAGCGCCGACGACGCGCTTGGGCTCGGCGCCGATGGCGTGCACCTGGACAGCCGCCGCCTGGCTGCCATCGACTCGAGGCCTTTGCCCGAGGATCTTTTGGCAGCGGCGTCCTGCCACAATCTGCAGGAGCTTGACCGGGCCGGCCGGGCCGGGCTGGACTTTGTCACCCTGTCGCCGGTCAGGCCCACCGCCAGTCATCCGGGCGCAACCACCCTGGGCTGGCGCGGGCTGGAGGACTTGTGCCGGCAGTCGCCGCTGCCGGTGTATGCCCTGGGCGGCATGCGACCCGATGACATTGAAGCCGCGAGCCGGCACGGGGCCTACGGTGTGGCCGGCATTCGTGCATTTGGCGGAAATGTCTGATCATGGCGCGCGCTGAAGAACACCTGGAAACCGTCCATCTGCCGTTGGGCCGGCGCCCGCCGCCGCCGGCCGGCCAGGCCGATGTCTGGCTGATTGATCTGCAAGACCTGCCCCTGGACACGCCCGGAAGCGGCGTCACCCGTCGCCAGCGCATCATGCAGCGGCGCATTCGCCAGCGCTTTTTTCTGCGTTTGCTGCTGTCGGCCTACCTGGGCTGCCCGGGCAAGGACATCAGGCTGACCCGATCAGCGCGCGGCAAGCCGGCGCTGGCCGGCCAGCATGCCGATACGGGGCTTGAATTCAATCTGTCGCACTGCGGCAGCTGGCTTGCAGTGGCCGTGGCCACTGGCGTGGCGGTTGGCATTGACATTGAGCGCGAACGCGAGCTGGTGCGCGTCGACAGGCTGGCACAGCGCTGTCTTTCAGCGGCCGAGGCACAGTGGCTGAAGCAGCTGGACCAGCCGTTTCGCTCCCACCGGTTTCTTCACCAGTGGTGCGCCCGCGAAGCCCTGGTCAAGGCACGCGGCTGCGGCCTGGCCGGAATGCTGGACGAAATGGAGCTGGGCTGGAATCCGGCCGCAATCCGCAGGCTGCCGGCCAGCTGGCTGGGACGGGAGCACATGGGCCTGACCGCGCTCAGCCTGCCGGACGGGCTGATTGGCCAGCTGGCCAGCATGAATGGCGCGCTCAAGGCGCGGCTGCGCCTGGTGGCGGCCGCAGCACAGCCCCCGGAGGCCTGATCACTCGTTGGTCGCTCGTTGGGACAGGGGCAGGCTTTTCCGTCAGCGTGCGCGCCAGCTGCGCCAGCCGGCAGCAGCACCCAGCACCACTGCAACGATTGCGGGAATGGAGTGATTGCCGGCGCCAAAATGCGGCGCCACCTGAAAACCGGCCAGCACCGCGCCGGAAATGATCAAAGCTCCCGCCAGTATGGCGCCGGGCAGGCGCCGATTGTGCCGGCCCAGCTCGCCGGCCAGCCTGTCCAGATCTTCGGAATGTATATGACCTGACAGCCTGCCCTGGCCGCCGGCCTTGAGAAAGTCCCGGATCAGCTCGGGCATTTCGGGTGTTTGTGACAGCCACACCGGCAGCCGGCGCGCCACGCTTTTGGCGGTGGCTGAAAAGCCGTAGCGGTCGGCAAAAATGGCTTCCAGTTCGGGCTTGGCCACTTCCCAGATGTTGATGCGCGGGTCGAGCTGGCGGCTCATGCCCTCGATGTTGAGCAGCGTTTTTTGCAGCATGATGAGCTGCGGCTGCAGGGTGAGCTTGAACTGGCGGGCGACCGAAAAAAGCTCCATGACCATTTCCGCG
>DATGSU010000100.1:0-11005 GCA_035302305.1 Wenzhouxiangella sp.
AGTCTCGATTCAGGCCAACCAGCCGGAGAAATCAGGCGGAGCCATCTATCAGGGCTCGGCCGGTTATGGCTGGACCTTTGATCGCGGCAGCGCCATGGTGGCGGCGGAATATTTCCATCAGGAAGCGCTTCGCATGCGCGATCGCGATTTCCTCAGGTGCCAGCAGGACAACTTCTTTGATGCCGACGGCAACCGTATCGACCGCGAAGACCGTTCCATTCTGGCGGGCACAGACCTTGCAGGCTGTGAATCCCTGTATGCGAACACAGTCATGGATGCCTTTTTCGGCGATCGCTATATCCCCGCACCCGATGGTGTCACCATTGGCATGATCCCGGGCTATCGCCCACGTGTCAGCGGCCGCTACGATGAAGACGGTGCAGCCTGGTATGAGGACGTTCTGAACTTTGACTTTACGGGTTCCGAAACGGCCATCAACAAGATGGAGCGCATGAGCCTCTACGGCAACGCCGAGTACGAGTTTGACTTTGCCGGCGGAGTCACCTGGGATGCCGAGTGGCTCTACAACCGTCGGGAAACCACCAGCGAAGGCTGGCGCCAGTTCTTCCCGCTGATCGGTGGCGCCACTGCCGTGGTTGACGGTTATGGCTACGCCAATAATCCGGACTTCGTTGCTCCTGTTGAATCGGGTATCGCGCAGCCGGTTATGCCCTACCCGTCCAACTCCAACCAGAAAGTCGATTACTACTACCTGGCCAGCGGAATTGAGGGCGAAATTGGTAATACGCTTTGGACGTGGCGCTTTGATGCCTCGTACTCCCGCTCGGACGGTGACTACACGAGAAACAGCATCATCGCCTCAAGATCGGGCGATGTTCAGTTTGATCCCAACGGCCCAAGGGTCGACTATTTTGACCCATGTATCCTGAGCGGTCAGTGCATGGCTGATCTGATCAATGCAGTTGGAGCCAGTCACACCGGCAACACCATTTATGACCAGGCCATGGCCACTGCCGTTGTAACCGGTGATCTGTTTGATCTGCCGGCCGGCCCGCTTGGGGTTGCGCTGGGTGCAGAATACCGTTACTTCAGCATCGATGACCAGCCAAGTGATTACTCAATGGGCGGTGACCTTTGGGGCGAAAGCTCGGCGCTTGTCACCAAGGGCAGCGACAACGTGGCTGAAGCCTTTGCGGAAATCGAAGTTCCGCTGGTTGCCGGTGCCGCACCCTTTGAGTCATTGACGCTCAACGCTTCAGGCCGTGTGTTTGACTACCACACCAGTGGCTCAAGCTCGGTATGGAAAGCCGGTCTGAACTGGCAGATCAACCCAACGCTTCGCATCCGCGGTACTGTAGGAACTTCTTATCGCACTCCGGCCCTTTACGAGCTCTATCTGGGCGACCAGACGGCATTCCTCGGTCAGGCCGCGGTTGATCCATGCATTCTGTGGGGAGAAAGCAACAACGACTTCCTGCGCGCCAACTGCGCGGCTGCGGGTATTCCGGAAGACTTCGCCGGTGCTGCCGCTTCAGCAACCATCGTCTCCGGCGGCGGAGCAGGCGTACTTGAGCCCGAAACATCGGATGCCTGGAACGCCGGAATCATTCTCACACCAGAGTTTGCGGACTTCAGCCTCGCTGTCGACTACTTTGAGATGACGGTTAAGGATCAGGTTTCCCAGCTGGGCGCCGGTGGCATTCTCGGTGGCTGCTACGGTTCACCGAATTTCCCGAACGCCTTCTGCGACCTGTTTGAGCGCAATCCGGGTGACCACCCGACCGAGCCGTTCAAGATCGAAACCGTTTATGACAGCTACCTGAACGTCAACAAGCAGAAGACACGTGGGGTGGACGTCAACTTCCGCTACGACCACACCTTCTCCATCGGACGGTTTGTGGTTGAAAACCAGAGCACGTGGGTATTTGAAGACCTTGAGCAGCTGTTCGACCCGAGCCTGGCCCAGGGCTTTGACAACAACAACCGCAACGGCATCATCGGCCGTCCGAAGCTTGTCAGCAACCTGCGCGCCGCTCTGACCCGTGATGACTGGACGTTCACCTGGTACACCGAGTACATTCGTCGCACCAGCTACAAGCGCGACCTTGATGAAGAGACCAGCTATTTCGGATTTGAGCCGGCCTACCGTCTGATCACGGCCCCGCGCGGCTTGATCAACACGGTTTCGGTGATGTACGAACAGCCCAGCTGGTCAGTGCTCGCTGGTGTACGCAACCTCTTCAACGACAAGCCGCCCATCGTGTCGGATGGTGCCGGTTCGCGTCGCGGGAATATCCCGCTGGTTGCTACGCAGTATGACGTACTTGGCCGTCAAGGCTTCGTTCGCTTCAACTACTACTTCTAAAAATAACGGTCTGCTTCTCTATGACCTTTGGGGTGGCGAGCAATCGCCACCCCTTTTTTTTTGGTGTCTTCGTCACGGGCGCAACTCCTTAGGGCACCAGTCTCGCCGCGCATCAGTCCAGAGTGGAATACCCTTCTTGCGTATCAAGGATACGGTCCAGACGTAAGCCTTCGTTCAGCAAGAGCGGCCATGACATCGAAGTTTTCCACGGTGCTGGCTTCACATGTCTGAATAACACAGGCCCTCTCTCAGGTTGGTGGTTTGAGAGCGGGGCAAGCACATTTCGGCGCGAGTCTTATTGACCAGGGGTTACATAAAATGGCCAGCCTCGTCGTTTTCATGTGGCACCTGTCTACGGGCGCTTTCTGCATTTCCGTGAGTGACTAAACAGCGGCGGTTAAGCGGGTCGTCAAAACGAGCAACGGATTGTAGCCAGCCCCATGCGGCCGGATGACTAAAATCGGCCGCGCTGACCTTTCCAGATGAGCTTGCGCGTTTTTATGGATGTACTTCCATCCATTCCTGTAAAGGGCACTGACACAGGGGCCCGTAATTGGGCGCCTGTTGGACACTGCTGAGAGCGGGGGTGTACCCGGTTAGAGCGCCTTTTCGTTGCATGGGGTTAAAGAGGAAGCTGTCGAGGCTGTTTGAGTACAGCCTGAATAGGCATGGCGCCCATCCATGGGCGGGATAGGGATGCACAGGCTTTCTGCAGGCCTGCCTCGGCGGTCTCGGCGTACAAGGCGCTGCGCCAATCATGCGCCTGTGCAGAGCCTCGGCCTAATGAGAGGGGCACGTTGCACGG
Organism: Wenzhouxiangella sp.; assembly: GCA_035302305.1. Classification (GTDB taxonomy): domain Bacteria; phylum Pseudomonadota; class Gammaproteobacteria; order Xanthomonadales; family Wenzhouxiangellaceae; genus Wenzhouxiangella. Next base: position 3,132 of record DATGSU010000100.1, read on the forward strand.
CCGGCCTCACGTGCTCAAACACTATGCCGAAGTATCAGGACTGCTTCTGCAACAGTGCCAGATCATGTTCCCGCACTGTTGGCCGTTGCCGGGCAGGCTGGCTTTGTATCAGCTGAACCGGCGTGATGTAGAGGATCACCTTCAGTCGAACCAGCGGTTGTGTGGCGCAATTTAAGCGGCGTCCTGGTGCATGACCTGTATCGTGTCCCTGTACAAGGTGGCGGAAGCAATTTGGCTCTGCTCAAAGGGGGCATTACAGCTTTAGATCAGCAATGAACTGCCAGCTGATCTGCTGGTTCTGATTTCGATGGTATTTTCACGACGCATCCGCCCTGTGGAGAGCCGGGATCAGGTGGTGGTGCTATAAAAAAGCCCCGGTCTGGTGACCGGGGCAGGTTGTGCAAAAAGCAAAAAGTGATTGGCGTTCAGGCCTGAGGCTGAATGCCGCACTCGTTCTTGAGGAAATCCTCGATAAGGCCAAGTGTGGCCGTTTGATGGCGAGGGTACCACGGCATGCTGTGGGGCATGTCGGGAATAAGCTCAAGGCGTGCCCTGACGTTGTCCTTGACGCCCTTGTAGAAGTTTTCAGCGTGCCAGGAGGGCGTGCGCACATCTCTGTCGCCGACATACAGCAGGACGGGGATATTGGCCTTGTCTGTATTTTGAATGGGATCCATTCCGCGGACAGTGCGTCCCTGGAGTATGCGCTGCAGGCGGTTGTCGCTCCATGTTCGGCCCAGGCGTCCAAGGTCTGTGACCGGTGCACCGGAGATGGCGCACTTGAAGGGCCCGTCGGGCCGCACGGTGGCTGCTGCCGCCGCAAATCCGCCGTATGAATAGCCAAAGATGACAATGTTTTCCTTACTGGCAATATTCTGATCGGTGAGCCACTTGGCCGCATCATCGAGGTCATCCTGCATTTTCTGGCCCCATTCGGCATCGCCGGCCAGCCACAGCTTGCGGCCCAGGCCGGCAGAGCCGCGGTATTGCGGGCGCAACACCGCATACCCGCGTGAAGTCAGGAAGGGAACCCAGCCGGAGGCATCCCATCCGGTAAAGTCCCTGGCCCAGGGGCCGCCGTGGGGATGAACAACGGCGGGAACAGGTCCGTCGTCCTCAGACCATCCTGCGGGGAGATCCAGTATGGCGGGGATTTCCAGTCCGTCGCGAGCAGCGTAGGTGACCCAGCGCTGTTCACCAATGGCATCGGAATCTATCCAGGAGCGCTGACTGCCGACATTTTCGACAGCCTTTTTGTCATTCAGGATGTGATAGGTGGGTGGATGCCTGTGGCTTGATGCTGAAAACAGCACTTTGGAATACTGGTCCGTGTATTCCATGATGGATATGTTCTGATCCGGAAATGCGTTTTGCAGGCCCTCATGAATGGCTCGAATCTCCGGGTCAACGTACACCGTTTCAATATCCGGGCCAGCGAAGGAGAATCCCAGCAGCTGGTTGAAATTGAATGGCTGGCGTCCGAAGACAAGGCCTGAAATGGAAAACTCTTCATGAGCCACCAGAGGCTCATCGTCGAATTTTCTGGTTTTCGGATCGTACATGCGTGCCTGGACCTGGTCGGAAAACTGATCGGTCAGCACGTAAAGCTTGCCGGAGTCCTGGTCTATTCCAGCAACGTTGACGGTGTGTCGGTCGCGCAGAAGGGTGGTCAGGGGCTCATGCACCTTGAATTCGCCGGATTCATCCGGAATAAGAACTCTTTGCTCATAGCCCCTGTCGGTGTTTTTCAGCTCGCTTTGAGCCAGGACCTTCCCGTTTTTGGGGTCAAACAACAGAGGGGAAATGCGTGATGTGGCGGTGATCAACAATTCGGTGCTGTCATCTCGCAGGTCATAAAGGTAATAGTTGGCCTGCATGGTGAGGCTGTTGAGCTGCTGCACAATAACGCGGTGTGGGTCAAGCGGCAGGTTGTCAACAAGTGACGCCTCGCCCGCGAGCTCAAGGCACTTGAGCGTGTCCTTGCTCACGCCCAGCTGGCGAACGTTTCTGGCAAAGGCCTCCTTGAATTTCTTGTGTTTGTCGTCAGTGAGATAGGCCTTGCTGACAAATGTTCGGGTGGCACCCGAAACCCGTCCCTCACCACAGCCACCCAGGCGGCCGGTCCATTCCTGGCGGCCGATGACCAGCACACGATCCGACTTGAGTGATGCAGCGGCGATAAACTTCATTTTGTCACCGCTGGGCGTGATTTCAGGCGGCTGACTCATGTCCTCGAGGTTCCACGTGGCCAGCGCTGTCTCGCTGTTGTTTGAATCCGGCAGCGCAATGATGGCACTCAGCTGTTTCCCATCAGGGCTCATGGACACCGACTGCATGTCGGGGTAGCGGGCCAGTGAATCAGCGGATATGGGCGCAGCCAAAGCTGTAGCGGAAAAACAGATCAATGCCAGCATTGCCGCCAGCGCTGTCAGGTATCTTGTCATGGTTTTATCCGGAAACTGAAGGGTTGTTTGTTGATTGAATCATTGCTTTGGGTGCAGTGTAACGCTCGCTCGTTCACTCTGCCAGGGCAATCAGGTCCTGCGGGCAAAAATCACGCACAAGTACACGCCGCTGGGAGTGGGTAGCAGGATCTGCGCCTCAACGCCCGATAATGACCCGGCCTGAAAAATGCCAGCGCGCGCGGGGTGTGTACCAGGGGTCGTACCAAAAAGGGTCGTAGTAATAGGCGGGCTGCGGGTCGGCCCACAGGAAAAGCGTGTCGGCGCTGATGCGTGGGTAGACGTAGGTGAAGTCGCCTATGTTGCCCTCAACAAAGCCGGTCAGCCGGCCAATGGCGGTGATGTCCCGACCTTCCTCAAAGATGGCCGGGTCTTCAAAACCTGCGCGGCAGGCCAGAAAACGGCCGTAATGCCGCTCGCTGTCCGAGGGGCGGGCCTTGCTGTCCAGCGGGCGGGCCAGAATCTCTATACAGGTTTCGTCTGTGCCGGGGCGCGTGTCGACAATGCGTCCGCCCCAGCGCACGTTTTGGCCGACATGGCTGTCATCTGCCAGATCGGGGGTTGTGGCGGGGTATTCGCCCGCCAGCGGTTCGGGGACTGTCGCGCAACCGGCGGCCAGAAGCGCCGTGATGGCAACGGTGAACAGAGCGTGGAGTACTTTCATTTCCTTTCCCTTGGCAACAGTGTCATCATGATAACAGTCTGCCTGTTTTGAGCTTTTGAACGTAGCGGGGTTCATTGTTTCCCCGCAGGAAAGCTGCGGCTGGCCTTGATGAAGCGGGATTGTTGTGCGGCATCACTGGCGCTGCCGTATCGAATGCCGCAATAGTCGGAAACAAGGGTGATGAATTCGGGCCCCATGCGCTGATCAGCTGACAATCGCTTTGCCCAGGCGGCCGGTGTTTCGCCTGCCAGCGGGCCGAGGTCGAGACGCCGCGAGCGGTGCACCAGGGCCTGCCATGCGCGCTGGACCGGGTCGCGAGACCTGGACTGGTGCATCCAGAGCCAGAACAGCAGCGCCGCCGCGCCGCCAAGCATTGAGACCATCAAAATGGTCAGGCCGGCCGGTGGTATGTTCGGCAGGCCGGCAAACTGGAACATGCTTTGCTGACGCTCGGCGTTGAAATTGAGAACCCATGAATTCCACAGTCGCTGGAGCCGGTCATAGCGGTTTTGCAGCGTGCGCAGCCAGCTGGAGCCTGTCGAGCCTCCTCCGGCTGTGGCCAGCCCCTGCTGGATTCTTTCTGAGGATACGGCGGCGGTCGGGTCAACGCGGGTCCAGCCGCGGCCTTCAAGCCAAACTTCCACCCAGGCGTGGGCTTCGGAATGGCGCACCAGAAAATAGTTGGCGCCCGACTGCCAGTGGCCGCCCAGGTAGCCGGTGGCCACGCGGGCTGGAATGCCGGCCTGGCGCATGAGCACGGCAAATGCAGATGCGTAGTATTCGCAATAGCCCACGCGCAGATCAAACAGGAACTCGTCCACGCCGTGACGGCCCAGGGGTGCGCTTTCCAGGCTGTAGTAAAAGGGTTCGTTATGCAGCCATTCAAGCACGTGCTCAATCAGCTCGCGGTCGTCATCGAATTGTGATCTGAGTCTGTCGGCCATTTTGCGCGTGCGCGGGTTGCGGTCTTCCGGAAGGCGCAGGGCGAGGCGTCTCCAGTATGCGGGCAGCTCCGGCATGTCGACGAAGTCCGGATTGCTGCGCATGCTGTACTGGGTCAGCGTTGTGATCGGATGGCGACGGGTGATCTGAAAATCGGCGGAAATGCGCGCCTTGTCCGGGGTATCAACCGGATAATCCAGCGCGAACATCCAGCGCCTTTCGTGCGGCTCAAGCTGGATGGTGTAGGAATAATCATTGTCTCCCGGCGGCACCGGTGGCGCCGGTGCACGGGACGGTTGCGGGGCGCGGCTCCAGGTGTTGCCGTCAAAATCCCAGAACACGGGGCCGCGCCAGTAGCGCTGGTCCGGCGGCGGCTGCTGGTCGAACGAGGCCCTGAAGGCCGGGCTGCTGTCGATCTGCAGCTCGGCGATGGAGCCGGGCGTCATGCTGTCCGACAGCCCCGTCCTGTCATCCATGGCGGCATCGGGCAGTCCCCACAGGGGCTCGGCCAGGCGCGGGAAGGTTAAAAACAGGATGACGGCAACCGGCGCTGCTGCTGCCAGCAGTGCGGCACTTTTGGCAAGAAGACGCCGGGTGTTTCCGGAGACGGGCTGCTGGCCCATTTCATATTGCTGGATGCGCTGCAGGGCGGCAAATACGGTCAGTACGCTGGCGATCAGATAGACAAGGTAGATCAGCCGCTCATTGAAAAGAAACTGGGCGGCAACCAGAAACAGCGCCACGGACGCCACCAGCCTGAGATCGCGTATCCGCTTCAGCTCCAGCATTTTCATGCCCAGCATCAGGCACAGCAGCGCGGTGGCTGCACGCCGGCCCCACAGGCCGCCGAGCGTGACCAGAAGCAGCCCGATGGCCGCCAGGCTGACAACGAGGCGCAGCCACCCCGGCGGCAGCGCCCAGGAACGCACGGCCGCCGCCAGCCGCCAGGCGCAGGCAGCCAGGATAACGACAGCAACAGGCGGCGGCATGGCCACAAGATGAGGGAAGGCGGCCACCAGCAGCGCGGCAATGGTCCAGGCCGTGGGGGCGGTTGCCAGTCGAGGGATCGCGCTGCTCACAGTTCGGCCAGCGCCCTGAGGCAGACGTGTTTGTGCCGGTCATCGAAGCCGGGGCCATACTGCCTGGCGCCAATATGCAGCGTCCAGGTCATGTTCTGCGAACGGGCGCGCAGAATCCAGGCGGTTGCAATGCTGATGCGGTTTTCCAGGCTGGCAGCGGGCACGCGCGACAGGTGGATGGAGATGTCCTGCGACTGTTCGCGCCTGAAATCCCTTGACAGCAGGGTCTGATGACGCTGGCTGGCTTTCCAGGCAATGCGATGCAGGGGATCGCCTTCGCGCCAGCGTCTGAGGCTGTGAAATTCATCGCCGTCATCCGGCGAGTTGCGCTGCTGCATTGGCTGGTGGCCATCGCCCTGCGGCAGGGGGGGTGCATGGTTGGCAGGTGCCGGCCACACCAGAAAGGCCGTATCGGGCTCAAACCAGGCCCAGGCCCGAAAAAGGCCCAGCGGATGAGTGGTTTCCAGGCGCAGCCGGCCGGGTTTGTGCCAGCCGCGCGGCCGTGGAGACAACGTGACCGCAAGCCGGGCGCTGGCGTTTGCGGGAATGTTGCCCGGCGGGCCGACGCTGGCGGCTGAAAGTGTCAGGCCCTCGCGCCTGATCATGCCGGGATTGTTGATCGTGAGCTGCCATTCAATGGCATCGCCGGCATACACCGGCAAGGCCGTGCCGTGGCGCAGCTCCAGACCGTTGATGTTTCTGAACGCCAGCAGCATGGAGTTGATGGCCACTGCCGCCACGATAAAGGTGGTCGCCAGGCCCATGTTGTTGTTGAAGTTGAGGCTGCCGATGAACATGGCGGCCATCAGCAGGGCCAGCATGAAGCCGAAGCGCGTGGGCAAGATGAAAATACGCCTGTAGGCAAGCGTCAGCGGCAGAGCCGGGCGGATACGCCGTTTGAGCCAGGGGTCAAACAGCCGGGCACGCAGCCTGGGAAATACCGACCGGTTGGCCATCAGGGGACAGGGGTTGACTCCAGAATTTCAGCGGCAATGCGCTCGCCGGAGACTTCAGCAATGCCCGCTGCTTGCAGCCGGTGCCCGGCCAGGGCGGGGAACACGGCCTGAACATTGTCGGGCAGGCAAAAATCCTGCTGTTTGACCAGGGCATGGGCACGCGCGGTCTGCAGCATGGACAGGGCGGCGCGGGGCGAAAGCCCGGCCTTGAGGCGCGTGTCGGACCTGGAGGCGGCCACCAGGGCCTGGATATAGTCAAGAACGGGATCGGACACGTGTATGCGCCTGGCCAGCTCGATCAGTTCAACAAACTTGCCCGGAGTCAGAACGGACTGCATGTCGGCCAGCAGTTCGCGTCGATTGGGCTCGACCAGCAGGCGGCGTTCCTGTTCGGGGGAGGGATAGCCCATCTTGACCCTCAGAAGAAACCGGTCGAGCTGCGAGTCGGGCAGGGGATAGGTGCCCGAAAGGTCGACCGGGTTCTGTGTTGCTATGACATAAAACGGCTGCGGCAGGGGGTGGGTCTGGCCGTCCACGGTCACCTGGCGCTCAGCCATGGCTTCGAGCAGGGCCGACTGGGTGCGGGGCGTGGCGCGGTTGATTTCATCGGCCAGCACCACGTTGGCAAACACCGGGCCCGGACGGAATTCAAATTGCTCATCGGCGCGTGAAAAGACGGAAACGCCGACAATGTCTGCCGGCAGCATGTCGCTGGTGAACTGTATGCGCTGCCAGCTGCCGCCAACGGCCAGCGAAAGCGCCTGGGCCAGCGTTGTTTTGCCCACGCCGGGCAAGTCCTCAAGCAACAGGTGCCCGCCGGCCAGCAGCGCGGTAAAAGCCAGGTCGACAACCTCGGGCTTGCCGATGATGATGTCGTTGATCAGGGCCCGGGCGCGTGCCAGCTCGTCGGCCAGGGGCGACAGCGCGCGGGCCATTGAAGATTTACTCATCAAGCAGGGCGTTGACCTTGGCAGCGCAAATGAAATCGTTTTCGCTCAGCCCGTCGATGGCATGGGTGGTGAAATTCACCAGGCAGAAGTTATAGCCGGCCTCGAAGTCGGGATGATGGCCTTCCTGGTTGGCGATCCATGCCATGGCGTTGATGAAGGCCATGGTTTTGTAGAAGCCCTTGAAATCAAAGCGGCGGTAGATTTTTGTGCCGTTGTCATTGGCCTGCCAGCCGGGCACCTGCGGCAACAAACTCTTGATCTGTTCCTGGTCCAGCGGACGGGTGCCGCCTTCACAGGGTACGCATCTTTTTTCGGTCAGGTTTTCGGACATGTTCAGGCTGCCTTGTCTGGTTTGGGTGGATAGGTGGGTTCGAACTGGCCCAGGGCCCGCGCCTTGCGAATCAGCGCAAGCAGATCGGCGTGGGCCAGCTCGAACAGGTCGTCCATGTGTTCGAGCACATAGTAGACGGTTTGGTAAATATCAATTCTGTACGGTGTGCGCAGCGCGTCAATGGGATCGAACGGTCGCCGCATGGGCTCGTCGCTTTCCAGGGCATAAACGGTTTCACCGGGGGAGGAGGCGATGCCGCCACCGTAGATTTCCAGCTTGCCGGTGCTGTTGATCAGGCCGAATTCCACGGTGAACCAGTACAGGCGGGCAAGAAATACGCGTTCCTCCCGGCTGGCCTTGATGCCGGCCTTGCCGTAGGCGTGGGTAAAATCGGCAAATGCCTGGTGGGTCAGCATGGTGGTGTGGCCGAATATCTCATGAAAAATATCCGGCTCCTGCAGGTAGTCCATGGACTCTCGAGTGCGGATGA
>DATGSU010000101.1:0-7706 GCA_035302305.1 Wenzhouxiangella sp.
GGTTTCGGTTTCCTCGCGAAAATCGGTGTTGATGAGCAGGGCGCGACCGCCGCCGATGCCGTGGGCATAGGCGCGGGCGGTTTGATCAGCGCGGCTGCTGGCGTTTTGATGCACGGCCAGCAGGCAGGGCACGCCGCGGCCACGCTCGTATTCGCTGCGCACCAGCGCACCGGGCCCCTTGGGCGCGACCATGATCACATCAATGTCGGCGCGCGGCTTGATAAACCCGTAGTGAATGTTGAAGCCGTGGGCAAAAAGCAGCGCGGCACCGGGCCGGAGGTGCGGCTCGATTGCATTTGTGTACAGATCGGGCTGCACCATGTCGGGCGTCAGCACGGCCACCACATCGGCGCCGCTCACGGCATCGGCCGGCGTGGCCACCTTCAGGCCGTCATCAATGACGCGCTGCCATGACGGGCCGTCGGGCCGGGCGCCGACCACAACGTTCAGGCCGGAGTCATGCAGGTTGAGCGCGTGGGCACGCCCCTGGCTGCCATAACCCAAAACGGCAATGCGGGCGTGATCGAGCGTTTGACTGGTTTCATTGTTCATTTCATTCTCCAAAAGTTAAGGGACAGATCAGGGTGAGGTGACGGCGCCCTGCGAGGCGGATCCGACCAGGCGGGCGTATTTGCCCAGCGCGCCGCGCGTGCGGTGCGGGGTATCGGCCTGGCGTGGTTCGCGGCTGTTCAGGTCGGCCGACGTGGACAGGCTGCGGGCCTCGCTGTCGAGAGTGATGACATCGCCATCGCGCAGCCTGGCGATGGGGCCGCCGCGGGCGGCTTCCGGGGCCACGTGGCCAACCACAAATCCGCGCGTGGCGCCGCTGAAGCGCCCGTCGGTAATCAGGGCCACGCTGTCGCCCAGCCCGCGGCCCACGAGCGCTGCGGTAACGGCCAGCATTTCGCGCATGCCGGGGCCGCCGGCCGGGCCCTCGTTGCGAATCACCACCACGTCACCGGCCTGGATGCAATCGTTTTGAACCGCGCTGAACGCCTCTTCCTCGCTTTCAAAAACACGCGCCGGGCCGCTGAAGCGGGTGCTGCTGAGTCCGGCCAGTTTTACAACGCAGCCTTCGGGCGCCAGGTTGCCGTAGAGCACGGCAAAGCCGCCGTGGGGCCGCAGCGGCTTTTCAACCGGGTGCACCAGCGGGTGATTTGCCGTGGCGGGCGGCGCCTGGTCCAGCTCGGCAAACAGGTTGTTGCCGGTGACGGTGGGCGTGTCGGTCAAAAAGCCGGCAGCGCGCAGCGGGGCGGCCACGGCGGCCACGCCGCCAGCCTCAAACATTTCCACTGCGCTGTAGCGCCCGGAAGGCATCAGGTCGGCAATCACCGGCGTGCTGCGGGCGGCCCGGTCAATGTCGTCGAGATCCAGCCGTGTACCGGCCTCGGCCGCCATGGCCAGCAGGTGCAGCGCCGCGTTGGTGGAGCCGGCGGTGGCCGCCACCAGCCGGGCCGCGTTGATGAAAGCCGGGCGGCTCATCAGCTCGCGCGGCCGGCGGTTGTCGGCCAGGCACTGCATGACCAGCTCGCCGCAGCGCCGCGCCACCGCCGGCTTGTCGGCATGGGTGGCGGGCACATCGTTGGCGCCTGGCGGCGACAGACCCATGATGGACAGCACCATGGCCATGGTGTTGGCCGTGTACTGTCCGCCGCAGGCGCCCGCGCCGGTGCAGGCACAACTTTCAACCCGCTCCAGTCCGGCATCGTCCAGCCGGCCGGCGGCGTGGGCGCCGACCGCTTCAAAAACGTTTTGAACAGTGATGGAGCGCCCGTCCATTCGGCCGTGATCGATGCTGCCGCCGTACAGGACAACGCCCGGCAGGTTGAGCCTGGCCAGCGCCATGGCCATGGCGGGAATGGTTTTGTCGCATCCGCACAGTGCCACCACCGCATCCAGGCTGTGGCCGTCCACGGCCAGCTCGACAGAGTCGGCAATCACTTCGCGGCTGACCAGGGAGGCGCGCATTCCAGGCGTGCCCATGGCCATGCCGTCGGTCACCGCCACGGTGTTGAATTCCACCGGCGTGCCGCCGGCGGCGCGAATACCGTCGGCAGCGTGGCGGGCCAGAGAACGCAGGTTCATGTTGCACGGGCTGACGTTGGTCCAGCTGTGCACCACGGCCACCAGCGGCTTGTCGATGGCGGCCCGGTCAAGCCCGGTGGCACGCATCATGGCGCGCGCCGGCGCCCGGTCGGGGCCTTTTTTCATTCGGTCACTGCGCATGGCCAGGTCCTCCCGAGGCAAAATTTTCAGGGTGTTCCCGGCCGGGGGAAACAGGCTGGAGGTTCATGCCGCATCCTCCCTGTGACCGGTCTCGCCCAGCGGCGTCAGCCACCCCCAGCGGTCTTTTGTGCGGCCGTCGAACAGGCCAAAATAAGCGTCCTGAAGCTTGCGCGTCACGGGCCCGGGGCGGCCGTTGCCGACGGGGATGCGGTCGACCGAGCGCACCGGAGTGATTTCGGCCGCGGTGCCAACCATGAACACCTCGTCGGCGCAGTAAAGCGCCTCGCGCGGCAGGTCTGTTTCATGAACTTCGAGCTGCAGGCTGGCCGCCAGCTTCATGACGCTGTCGCGGGTGATGCCGGCCAGAATGCCGGCGCTGGTCGGGGGCGTGACCAGCCGGCCGTCGAGCACCAGAAAGATGTTTTCGGCCGCGCCCTCGCTGAGCAGGCCGTTGGTGCCCAGAACAAGGCCTTCGGCGTACCCGTTTGCGAGCGCTTCCTGCGTGACCAGCCGGCTGGAAAGATAGTGGCCGCCGGCTTTGGCCCAACCGGGCGTGGTGTTGGGTGCCGGGCGGGTCCATGAGCTGACGCAGACATCGGCGCCGTGTTCCACAGCCTCACCGTGGTAGGCGCCCCAGTCGAGCGCCATAACGGCAACCTCAACGGGGTCATCGGGGCCGGGAAGCACGCCCAGCCCGCCCGCGCCGCAAAATGCCAGCGGGCGCACATAGGCGGATGTCATGTTGTTGGCCTGAACCACGGCGTGGCAGGCGGCGTTGATGTCGTGTTCGCTGTAGCCGATGTCGAGACCGTAGATACGGGCCGACTGGAAAAGGCGGCGGGTGTGGTCGTGCAGGCGGAAAAACTGTGGACCGTCGTGGGTGTCGTAAACGCGCTCGCCTTCAAATACCGACGATCCGTAATGCAGGGCATGCGCGCTGACGTGAACGGTGGCGGCCGCATGCGGCTTGAGTTGGCCGTTGTGCCAGATGAGGGTACTAGAAGTCATGTTGTGCTCGCATTGTTTGAGGTGGTGGGGTTGCCCGGAACGAACCGGAGACGGCTTGCGTGCCTGTGCGGACAGCGTCAGCAATCAGGGCGAGAATGGAAGCAATGGGAGCAACGGGAATAAGCTGAATAATCATTTCGATTTCCTTTTTGTGGATTGAGCAAAGTGACGGCAATAAAAAAACCCCGCGCCGTTTCCGGTGCGGGGTTTCAAGAAATTCTGCTGTTGTTGAATGCCCTGAACTAACCCGCACCTCGGCCGGCAATAATGACTGCAAGAATAAGAATGACGATGGCGGTCAGGGCAGCTTCAGCCACGCGCAACGGGCTGGCCGCCGGCAGGTGCCGGGGGGCGTTCAGCGCAAAATTGTCGGTTGCGAAGCTCATGACGAAACATCATTGCACAGGCAAAATGCCAAAGTCAACATCTGAAACAAACGAGAATGAACATTGCGGCGCATCAGGGTTTTGCGGTGAAAGGTTGATCTGCGTTTGCCTTTGCGGTTTTATATCACGGTTTTGCAAGCAGGACGGATGGTCATGGGTTTTGTTCTGATTGTGTTTTTGGCAGCAGCAGCTGCGGTGCTGCTGCTCACTGTTGGCTGGCGGCTGATGTCAACAAGACACCGCCTGCCGTGTCCGGCGTGGCTGCACTGGTTTGTCGAGCTGGACAACCCGCTTGCCAGAACCAACCGGGCCGCTTTTATTGTCGAAGCGCTGGGGCTGGAACGCGGCATGAAAGTACTGGATGCCGGCTGTGGCCCCGGGCGGGTGACGGTGCCGTTGGCCCATGAAGCGGGCCCGTCGGGCCGCGTGCTGGCGCTGGATATTCAGCCGGGCATGCTGGCCCGGGCTCGCGCACGGGTTGAAAAATCGGGTTGCACAAATGTTGATTATTTGCGGGCCGGGCTGGGCGAGGGCCGCCTGCCCCGCAACCATTTTGACAGGGCCGTGCTGGCTAACGTGCTGGGTGAAATTCCGGAGCGCGCCGCCGCCATGGCAGAGCTGTTCGACACCCTCGGCCCCGGCGGAATACTGGCCGTGGCTGAAACCGTTTTCGACCCTCACTTTCAGACGCGCGGCAGCGTGGCCACACTTGCCCGCGCGGCCGGTTTTCGCGAACACGGTTTCCACGGCGACCGCCTGGCCTGGCTGATGCTTTTTGAAAAGCCGGGCGAGACTGGCAGGTTGTCAGATAGTGCCCAATAATTTCCTTCTTGTCGGGGCTGAGTGGTTTATAGAGTGATTTTTTCGGCTATTTTTGGAATTCAAATTCTGTAAACTTCAAGAATTGGATAAACAAGCCCAAATCAAGTAGTATCAGTTATGCATAAGAGGATACTTATGTAAATGTGCCTTTTAAATGCACCAATGGAGGTTGGGTATGCTCAGATCACTTTTTGGCAGGTCGTCTTCCAGGGATGCGGCAGAAAAAAAAGAGTATGCGCCGGGTACCAGAATTTCATACGATCCCAAGCTGATTGAAAGATTCGAAGGTCACCATGCTGCGCTTGGCAAGCTGCTTCAGGGCATTGTCAACTCCGCAGAAAGGAAAAATTATTCAAGCATAGAGTCGCAGCTCAAGCGCTTTCAAAGCGTTCTTGAGCAGCATGTGCTTGAAGAAAATGTGCGGCTGTATGTTTACCTTGAAAAATGCCTTTTGAAGGATGAGATGAATGCCCAGCTGTCTTTGGACATGAAGCGCGAAATGGGTGAGATTGGCAGAAAGGTGGCCAAGCTGGTCAGGCATTACACGGAGTTTGGCGTTGACAAGGACAACGTCGACAAGTTTTTGTCTGACATCAAGAAAATGGGCGGCCTGCTTCAGGAGCGTATTGATCGCGAGGAAAATTCGCTCTACACGCTTTATCTGCCGCCATCAGATTATGGCAGCTGAGACTGGACAGGGGTGCGCATGCTGGTGACTGCTTGAAGCGTCGCTGGTCGAATGGGTTTTACTGCTGTTCCAGCAACACCCTGTTGCTTTTGGCATCAACAATGCCGCGTTCGATCAGGGTTTGGCGGGCGTCTTCGGCGTCTTTCTCGAACCAGGCCTGAGCCGAGCCCAGGCGAAAGCTGTAGCCCCAGGCGTCCATGTCGGCCAGCATGCGGGCCCTGCCCATGCCGGGCAGCTGGTCGGCGAGCAGAATCTGCAGGTAGCAGGTGGCGTTTTCGTTGGTTTGGTCGCCGCTGGCGTCGGTGTGGATATGCTGGCGCTGTTCGGGCGTCAGCACCAGCAGATGGCAGGCTTCGTGCAGCAGGGAATGCACCGGCGTGTCGGGCCGGGCATACACCGTGTTGGCGATGATGCCGGCCTCGGGCTCGCCCCAGAAAGTGCCGGGAATGGGCTGGCCTTCGGCCACCGCTTGCAGGTTCAGTCCATACCTTTGCAGAAGGTTTTCGGCGGCGCCCGGAGGCAGTTCATCCAGGCGCAAAACCGATTGTTCAGCGACTGATTGTTCTGCTTCTGATCGTTCTGTGTCTGATTGTTCTGCGTTTGACAGAGCGGTTGCAGTCATATTTCCGTAAAGTTGTTTGGCGGCAGCTATTGCACCAGCGGAGAGCCGGTCGGGTCAAGTTCCACGCCCTGAATATCGGCGCTGCCGGCCAGCACGCGGGTGTACTGGTTCAGGGCGCGCTGCTCGGTGTTGCGCTTGAGGTCGGCGGCCACCCTGTCCCTGATGATATCGAAAGGCAGCTGCTTGCCCGGCAGGCGTTCATCCACCGACACGATATGAAAGCCGTAGCGGGTCTTGACCAGGTTGGGCAAAATGCCGGTGTCTTCGGTGTCAAACAGGGACTTTTCAAATTCCGGCACGGTTTCGCCGCGCTGCAGCTGGCCGAGATTGCCGCCGTGTTCGCCGGACGGGCAGTTGGAGTTTTCCCTGGCCCGCTTTTCGAAAAGATCGGGGTTGGTGCGCAACTCCATCAGCATGGCCGAGGCCAGCCGGGCCAGGTCGCCTATGGGGGTGTTTTGCGTGACCTGGAACAGGATGTGGCGGGCGTGCACCAGGTCGCCGCTGCGGTAGCGCTCGGGGCGGGCGTCGTAGAAGCGCCGGCATTCTTCCGGCGTCGGCTCGGGCACGTCCACTTCCTGTTCGAGCAGCTTTTCTATGGCGGCGGCATTGGTGTCATCGTCGGCATGGTCGGCCACCAGTCCACGCTCGACGGCCTGCTGGCGCAGCAGTTCGTGCACCGCGGCCAGCTCCTTGCTGGGCCAGTTGTCCGTGTCCACTTGCACGCCGTTGACGGTGACGCTCATGAACGGGCTTCCTTCTGCTTGCGCGAGCGCACCAGCTGGTAGGGTCGGAACAGGTAGGCAATGCTGGCCATGCCACTCCAGATGTGCACCATGCGGGTAAATGGCGACACCAGGAATATGGTGAAGCCCAGCACGATGTGTGATTTGTACACGGCCGGCACGCCCTGGAGCAGGGCGGCGCTGTTGCCCTTGAAGTAGACAATGCTTTGCACATAGGCCGACAGCTGTTCAAACATGGCGCCATCCATGTGGCCGGCCGAAACCGGCAGGGTGGCCAGGCCCAGCAGCAGCTGCAGCCACAGCATGAGGACGATGGTGATGTCCCATTTGCGGCTGTTGGAACGGATGCGCTGGTCGCCCAGGCGGCGCCAGATGAGCAGGGTCAGGCCGATAATGGCAATAAGTCCCGCCAGGCCGCCGGCGACCATGGCCAGCAGCTGGTGCTGGGCCGGGCTGATCAGCCAGTGGACAGCCCAGCCGGGCAGGAGAAAGCCGGCAAAGTGGCCAATGACGACCACCAGCACGCCGTAGTGGAACAGGTTGGAACCCCAGCGCAGCGTTTTTGCGCGCAGGATTTCGGATGAGTCCGACTTCCACGAATAGGGCTCGCGGTCGTAGCGGATCAAGCTGCCCAGCAGCAAAACGGCCAGGCAGATGTAGGGGTAGATGGCGTACAGGAACTGGTCCCAGGCGGATGGTTGGGTCATGTCAGATTCTCCCGGGCGGGGTCATGATTGGGTGTCTGCGGGTATTTCAAAAGCCGGGCGCTCCTCCCAGCTTTCGTCCAGGTCTTCGGGCGGCGGCACCGGTTCGCTGGGGTCAAGGCCTTTTTCACCGGCCAGCTCCAGCAGGGCGGCCAGCACTGCGGCGTAGCGGCTGTTGCGCTTGGCCAGGGTATTGCCCAGCTTGCGCAGGATGAGTGAACATTCGCGCAGCAGCTCGGGCGTTTCATCCGGCTCGCAGCAGCTCAGGTATTCGAGCATGACGGGCAGATGGTCGGGCAACTCGTAGTCGCTTTGTTCCAGGCCAATGCGGTGGTAGCGTTCGCGCAATTCCAGCATGGCATCGCCGCGCTGGCGGCCATCGCCATGGACATGCTCGAACAGGTTGAGCGAGGTGGTGCGGCCGCGGTCAAACAGATCAACGTAGCGGCCTTCCACTTCCAGCTGCTCGCCGCTGATGAGCTCATCGGCCAGCTCGATCAGGCCGGC
>DATGSU010000102.1:0-3117 GCA_035302305.1 Wenzhouxiangella sp.
GGCAAAGAACATGGTCACCATGACGGCGGCGTAAACGGCCGCCCGCCGCCAGGGCCCGACAATGCCGGTGTCGCGGCCAACAATGGTGACTGTATTCTTGAGCAGATAGCCCAGCTGCTTGACGCGCTCGCCCGCGCCCGGCCTGGTGAATTCCTGTGTCATCGGATGTCCTGGCGCAATGATTCATTGCGGCTGTATGGCAACATGCTGCATGGCAGCAGTCCGGCCCGCCAGCCCGCACGAACCTTGTCAGTTGCGGAATTTTCCGACTGCGGGGCTTCCGAATCACAAGATTTCAGAGCTCGGGCGACGAGCCTCAAGCACCAGTACGATTTTTCACAACCGCTTGTGCCACCGGACTGTCATCGGCGACCGTCACCCGTTGCCACATCCGATGCGCCTTGCTCAAACCGGTCGTTGAACAGCTCTTCCGCGACGGCAAGCACCGCAAACTCCGCGCTGGTTTCTTTCATCGCGGTGTCTTCATCACCCCCATTGCTGGCATCATCAAGCGTGCTCTGGGTTTGGCCGCTGCGCAGCACCAGGGTGGCTGTACGCTCGGTTCCAACATCACTGGAATTCATGCGCACCCGGATTGCATCACCGCTGGCAACGATGGCTTCGGTGACCCAGTCACCGTTGCCGTTGACTTCAAATTCAGGGCCGCCCTCGCCTTCTATGCGCGCGCCGCCCCAGGCAGCGCTGCCGTTGTCGTCGCTGCTGGCCGTCAGGGTAATGGCATCGAATTCCACTGCCGCATTGGGGGCGGCCGTTTGTGCCGGGGGATCGGCCAGAAACTCAAAAGGCTGCCCACCACGCACAAGGCGAGCGTAAAATGCATGGGGGCGGTTGCTGAAGAAGCTGCCGCCAGAATAGAAGTTGACGCCCCTTGCGAAGTTCGTAGCAATGGAATCGGGCGAGCCCGACCAGAAACTCCGAATTGAGGCGTTAGGAAAAACACCACGATTGATTGTCGGATTTTCGTCACAGCCCTGGGTGAGTAGAAGAAGCTCCAGGCGATACGGCATGCGCCAGTCGCCGGTCAGCAGGCGATTGGGCGGTGAAGCAGGCATTGGGGGTGGTTTATAGCTGCCCAGATCACTCCACCAGGCATCCAGATCGGCAAACCGCCAGGGCATGAAATCCGCCATCCAGCCATTCCAGGACTTTTTTTCGGCACCGTCCTCGTCTCCACAGCCGCTGCCATCCCAGCTCTGCCCCTGCGAACAGCGCTTCCACACCAAGCCGCTTTCCCAGTGCATGGCGGCGGCCTCGCCGTCCGCTTCGCCAAGAATGTAATTATCGCTGTGGTTGGGCGAGGTACCCGGGTCGCTGCCGCAGGTTTCCTCGGCCGCAGCAACACTGAACGGTGCCAGCAAGGCGGCCAGAAAAAGCACGTGCGACAAGGCCCGTATGCCAGTATTGCTGCAGACTTGTGCGCAACTTGCAACGCGGTTTTTCATTTTGACAATCCCTGTTGAATTCAGCGGGCTGCATGCGCTGTGTTTTGATGCGGTGGCTTTTCTCCTGTCGCAGCCCGAACCAGGAAGGCCTGGGCAACGCCTTTGCCTGTCCAACGTCTTTATTCGCGTGAACCCTGTGTTCACGTGGCCCGGCGCTTGCGGCACCAGATCGTGCCGCCCGGGCCAGGCGGCGGCGAACGGCTCACCCTGACCATAAAACCGCGATGCTACTGGAGACTTGTTCCAAAGGGTGAGACGGCGCGTCGCATCAAGCCATGACAATCTGTCTCAGAGCGCTGAGGAGCGGGAATGATGACGGTCGCGAACGCCGGCCGGCGTGTCGTCAAAACGGGCCCGGAAGGCGCGCTGGAAGGTGCGCAAATTCTCAAAACCGCAGCAGGCGGCAACATCACCAACCGCAAGGCGGGTGCCGGCACACAGCAAAGCGTATGCGCGATCCAGCCGCCGGCAGCGAATCAGGCCAGCAACGCCTTCTTCGCGCCCTTTGAACGCGCGGTAGAGAGTGGCGCGGGAGCAGCCCAGCGCAGCAGCTAGGCTGTCGGGCCCAAGCGTGGGCCGGTGGAGGTGGGCATCAATGTACTGACAGGCCGCTTCAAACAGCGCCAGCCCGGCATTTTGCCATTGTGTATCGACGGCATCTGCAATCACGGTTTGAAGCGTCAGCAGGACAAGCTGATGAAGGGTGGCGAGATATATCGCCTGCTCGGTGTGGTCCATGCCGGCCGCAGCAGCGGGAAAGGCATTCATTTTTGCCCGCAGCACGGGGCACAGGCCGGAACGGTTGAAGGTCCGGCTGATTTCGCCGGGCATCAGCAGCCGGCGTGAACCGAATGCTGCAGGTGGCAGGTTCAGGTGAAATTCGATCACCTCGGGGCGAGTGAATTTCAGATGCTGCGAAGCTGCGCTGCTGGTGCAGATGATCTGTCCGGCCGTCGCCGAGGACGGCCTGCCGCCGGCAGCTGCCATGTCCACTCGCCCTGAACGGACAAGGAACAGCGAGCAGTCGGGCGGCTCGTGGGGGTCGCTGCACTCCCGTCCTGCAAAGCTGTCGGTTCGTGCGTAGTGTATTGCGCAGTCGGCATCGGCCATGGAAACCAGCCCGGCGCGAAAATCCTGCCGCTGGGCCGGGTCAGGACAGTCAAGCGAGAAACCATATACAACGCTTTCGCCAAAAAAGGCATAACGGTCGCCTGCCGGCACATTGTCAAGGCTCAGCTGCTGATACAAAAGACCGCTCGGCCGCCCGCTGGAGAACGGGTGGAACTCGCGCGAAAGCCAGGTTTGGGCGCCAAGGTTGTCCATGAGGGAAATCTGTGTGGCGACACGCCTCGCCGGCGGCCGCATGGCATTGTTTATGCAGCTTAGTCCCGCCCGGTGAATTGTTCAACAATCGGCGTAATCCGCAGCAGAATCTTGCAAGCCTGGTGCGGTTGGCACCGGTTGTCGGGAACAGAAAAGCCTGGCGTTGCGGTATCATTGTCCGCTCACCAATCAAAGCGTCCGAAAACCATGACAACCCACGCCCTGACCGCTCTTTCTCCGCTGGACGGCCGCTATGCTTCCAGGCTTTCGGGGTTGCGCCGGCTGGCTTCGGAAGCCGGCCTGGTCAAGCATCGGGTGAAGGTTGAAATTG
>DATGSU010000103.1:0-6369 GCA_035302305.1 Wenzhouxiangella sp.
GCGTCCACCGCCTCTTCGGCGGTTGTGGCCAGCTGTCCGCGCGGCACGGGAATGCCGAACTGCTCAAACAGTTCCTTGGCCTGATACTCGTGAAAATTCATGCTTGGAAAACCTGTTGATGTTGTTGTTGAAAATGGCGAATTAATGTCTTGCCGGGGCGACCGGGCACGCTTTTTCGGCACCGCAAAAGATGCATTTGAAAGCGGGCATTGTTGTTTGGCAAACCACGACAGGCCGACCTGCGACCAACGCGGCCTACGGGCGGCCGACTTTCGCGCTAGTATATCCCCACGGCAACCGGCGTGGGAGACCTCTTGCAGCAGAAATTGCCGGACCACCCCACCGTCTGACATCGGCCGGTTTCCGTTTATTCGCTGACAACACAAAGGGATACAGCGTGGAAAAGGGCCATACCGTCAAAACATTTGGCACCCTGGTTGCCGACAGGCACACGGTGCGCCGGGCGCTGCACTACCTGAACGCCTTTCGGCTCCTGGTGGCGGTTGCCGCAGTTTTTGTCGCTTTCAGCTCGCTGTTTGAAAACATCGAGGGCTATCGCGTTTTCCTGGCCCAGTCGGCGGCCCTGACCTATGCCGGCAGCGCCATCATATTTCTGGTTCAGCACCTGCGCGGGCGCATTCGCGTGTCGGAGCTGGCCTCATTTTCGCTGGTCAGCGATCTGATTCTGGTCGGCCTGATTCTGCACGGCTTTGGCGGATTTGAAACCGCGCTGACCATCCTGCTGCTTTTCACGGTAGGCATTGCCGGCCTGATTCTTGACTGGCGAACCACCTACCTGTTTGCCGCCATTGTGGCAGTCGGCCTGATTGCCGATTATCTGATCAGCTTCAGCAGTGCTGGCGGAACAGGCTCCCTGCTGCAAACCTCGCTGTATGGAATCGCCGCTTTCGCCACCGCCACGGGCACCCTGCTGCTGGGCCGCTGGGGTCGCGAGTACCAGCTGCTGGCTGAACGCCGCGGCGTCGATCTTGCCAACCTTGGCCAGATCAACGAACTGATTCTGCACAAGCTGCGCTCCGGGGTTGTGGTCGTTGACTCCCGCAACCGCATCCGTCAGATCAACGAGGCGGCCTGGTATCTGCTGGGCAACCCGCCCGTGGGGCAGCGCAGCCTGGCAACCATTTCGCCCCCGCTGGCCGAGCGCCTGGAGCAGTGGCGCACAACCGGCAAGGACGAGGACGAGGGCCTGCTGCTGCAGGCCACCCATGCAGCCGTGGTGCCGCGCATGATGACCATGCCCGGCATCGATGACTCCCAGGCCACGCTGATCTTTCTTGAAGACACCTCGGTCGTCAGCCGCCGGGCCCGCGACCTGGCCCAGGCATCGCTCGCCAGGCTGTCGGCCAGCATCGCCCATGAAATTCGCAACCCGCTGGGCGCGCTCAGCCACGCAGCCCAGCTTCTTGAAGAGTCCGAGGACATCAGCCAGGCCGACCGCAAGCTCATTGGCATGATGCTCAACCATTCGGCCCGCATGAACGACATTGTCGAGAACGTGCTGAAACTGTCGCGCCGCGAGCGCGCCGAAATCGAGCCCGTCAACCTGACCAGCTGGCTGCGCCGGCTGGCCGCCGATTTTCGCCTGCAGCACAACCTTGACGAAAAAAGAGTGCGGCTTGAACTCCCGTCGGCCTCCATCATGGTGCTTATCGATGCCAGCCAGCTTGGCCAGGCCATTACCAACCTCATGGAAAACGCGCTCAAGCACGCCGACGCCGGCGCTGAGCAGGTTGTTATCACCCTGCGCGTCAGCCCGATTCGCGGACATCGCGAAATCGCCCTTGATATCATTGACAACGGCAGTGGAATACCGCTTGAAAAAAGAGCACAGATTTTTGAGCCGTTTTTCACCACCCACAGACGAGGTTCGGGCCTGGGTCTGTATCTGACCCGGCAGCTGTGCGACGCCAACCAGGCGTCGCTGGAATACGTGCAGGTGCCCAACAGCGGCGCCTGCTTTCGCATTCTGCTGAAGCGGCCCGAATCCCAACAGACAAAACCTTCGGAACGGCGCCGGACCGCCGTCTGAGTCCGCTTGCAGGAAACGAACATGGAAGAAATGCGCGCACTGGTTGTCGACGACGAACCCGACATCAGGGAACTGCTTGACATGACCCTGAGCCGGATGGGGCTGGAAGTCGATACGGCCGAGGATCTGGCCAGCGCGAGGCGGCTTCTGGCCGGTACCGACTACGCTTTCTGCCTGACCGACATGCGCCTGCCCGACGGTAACGGCCTGAGTCTCATCAAGGAGGTCGCCCGCGATTATCCGCAAATGCCCATCGCCATGATTACCGCCTACGGCAAGGTCGATGATGCGGTCACCGCGCTTAAATACGGCGCCTTCGATTTTGTCAGCAAGCCGGTTGACCTGCAGGTGTTGCGCAACATGGTGCGCACTGCCATCAAGCTGCGCCAGGATGACTCTGAAAAAGCGCAGCAGGCAGCCGAGGACAGCGCCAAAAACGACGCAGCGGCAAACCGGGCCACCGACAAGCCCAAACGCGCAGGCAAGACGCTTTTGCGCCAGCGCCTTGTGGGGGTGTCGCCGGCCATGGAAAGCGTGCGTGACAGAATCGTGAAGCTGGCGCGCAGCCAGGCGCCGGTATTCATCAGCGGCGAATCGGGCACCGGCAAGGAGCTGGCCGCCCAGCTGATCCACGACCTGGGCCCGAGGGCCGAAAACAGCTTTGTCGCCGTCAACTGCGGCGCCATTCCGTCCGAGCTTATGGAAAGCGAGTTTTTCGGCCATAAAAAGGGCAGCTTCACCGGCGCCGACTCCGACAAGGAAGGCCTTTTTCAGACTGCCAACGGCGGCACGCTGTTTCTCGACGAGGTGGCCGATCTGCCCCTGCACATGCAGGTCAAGCTGCTGCGCGTCATTCAGGAAAAGTCGGTCCGGCCCGTAGGCGCGCGTGAGGAAATCAGGCTTGATGTGCGCATTCTGTCGGCCACCCACAAGCCGCTGCTCGAGCTGGTCAAGTCAGGGGATTTTCGCAACGACCTGTACTATCGCCTCAACGTCATCGACCTGCCCATGCCCAGCCTGCGCGAACGCCCCGAAGACATTCCGCATCTGGCCAGGCACTATCTCGAAGTCATTGGCGAGCAGTGGGGCGAGCCGGCGAGAAAGCTTGACACCGAAGCCATGAACGCCCTTCAGGGCCATCGGCTGTCGGGCAATGTGCGCGAACTTGTCAATATCCTGCAGCGCGCCGTTACCCTGTGCGAAAGCGATATAATCGGCATAAAGGACCTGGGCATTGAAAGCAGCCCGCTAAATGAAAGTGAAATCGAGATCTCCCCGCCCGAAGATCAGAGCCTGGACGATTATATGAGCAACATTGAAAAGGGCATTCTTGAAAAGGCGCTGCAGGCAGCCAACCACAACAAGACGGAAGCCGCCCGGCAGCTGGGAATCTCCTTTCGCTCGTTAAGGTACAAGCTGAAAAAGTACGGAATAGACTGATGGCCACGGCAGCACCGCACAGAACAGCGCCGGTCACGAACCGCTCGGAAACTTCGGCCATTGACCCGAAGCAGCTGGCGGCCGACTACAGGCAGGTGCGCGCCAGCACGGAAGCGCTGGCGCAGGATTTGTCCGCCGAAGACCAGAACCTGCAGTCGGCCCCTTTTGCCAGCCCGGCCAAATGGCATCGTGCGCACACCACCTGGTTTTTCGAAACCTTTGTGCTCAAGCCCCACAGCCCGTCGTGGAAACCATCCAGCCCCGAGTGGAATTACCTGTTCAACTCGTACTACAACGGCGTTGGCCGCCAGTACCCGCGCCCGCAGCGCGGGCTGATCTCCCGCCCCGACATTCACGAAGTGGCCGCCTGGCGCCGGCGCGTCGATCGTGCCGTTCTGGCGCTGATCGAAAACCCGCCCGCCATCGGGTTTACTGCCCTGGCCGATCTTGTCAGGCTGGGTCTTAACCACGAACAACAGCACCAGGAGCTGCTGGTCACCGACATCAAGCACGGTTTTTCAAAAAACCCTCTGCATCCCGCATGGCATCGCTCGCGCCAGCCCGCCCGGCACGGCAGCGCTCCCCTGCGCTGGATAAAATTCGATGGCCGCACAGCCAGCATCGGCATGCCCGATGACGGCCGCTTCTGCTACGACAACGAGCAGCCCCGCCACCGCCAGATCGTAGAGCCCTTTGAGCTGGCCTCCCGCCCCGTAACCTGCGGTGAATTTCTTGAATTCATGCGCGACGGCGGCTATGAAGACCCCAATCTGTGGCTTTCTGACGGCTGGCGCTGGCTGAAGGAAAACAGCATCCAGGCTCCGCTGTACTGGCAGCACACCGACAAAGGCTGGAAAATTCACACCCCCGGCGGGCTGCAGGCACTCGATCCGGCCGAAGCACTGGCCCACATCAGCTTTTACGAAGCCGCCGCCTTTGCCCACTGGGCCGGCGCCCGGCTGCCCACCGAGGCCGAGTGGGAAACAGCAGCAACAAGTCGCGCCGGCCCACCCGGCCCAACCGCCGACGACGGCCGCCTGCACCCGGCCGCATCCTGCCCCGACCAGGGTGAAAGCGACAAAAACCGGCTTGCCGACATGCTGGGCAACGTCTGGGAATGGACTGCATCGAGCTACCTCCCCTACCCCGGCTACAAGGCGCCGGCTGGTGCCATTGGCGAATACAACGGCAAATTCATGGCCAATCAAATGGTGCTGCGCGGCGGCAGCTGCGCCACGCCGCTGGGACACATCCGTCCCACCTACCGCAATTTCTTCTACCCGCCCGACCGCTGGCAGTTTACCGGTCTGCGACTGGCACGACACTGATGACTGAACAAGACAATTCTGTCCAGCTGCGTTCCGACGTGCTGGAAGGTCTGGGGCGTCAGCCGCGCTCCACGCCCAGCAAGTATCTGTACGATGCGCGCGGCTCCGAGCTGTTCGAGCAGATTACCCGGCTGAAGGAATATTACGTTACCCGCGCCGACCTGGCCCTGCACAGAAACTGTCTGCCGGAAATTTCCGACCGGGTTGGCCCCCAGGCACACATCATTGAACTTGGTTCCGGCGCCGGCACCAAAACCCGCCTGCTGCTCCAGGGCCTGAACCAGCCGCGCGCCTATACGCCCATAGAA
This sequence comes from Wenzhouxiangella sp., assembly GCA_035302305.1. GTDB lineage: Bacteria > Pseudomonadota > Gammaproteobacteria > Xanthomonadales > Wenzhouxiangellaceae > Wenzhouxiangella. Next base: position 5,127 of record DATGSU010000103.1, read on the forward strand.
ATTTCGGCGGCGGCGCTGGAGCAGTCGGCAAAAGCGCTGGCAGAAGCCTTTCCGAACCTGCTCATACATCCCCTGGAAGCCGACTACACGGCCCCCATACCCAAGGCGGATCTGCGGCTGGAACCCCCTGCCCGGCGTCGCGTTGTCTATTTTCCCGGCTCGACCATCGGCAATTTCGATCCGCCCGACGCCGTTGCGTTCATGAAGCGCCTGCGCAACATGATGGGCGCAGACGGCGCGCTGATTGTCGGCATAGATCTGATCAAGCCCCGACCCCGACTGATTGCCGCCTATGACGATTCTGAAGGCGTGACGGCCGCCTTCAACCTGAACCTGCTGGCGCGGCTGAAGCGCGAGATAAACGCCGAAGTCGACATCAACGCCTTCAGGCACGAAGCGCGCTGGAACGACAAGCACAAGCGCATTGAAATGCACCTTGTCGCTGCCACAAACACGGCCATAGTCATCGACGACAAGCGCTTTGAGTTCAGGCCGGGCGAATCCATACACACCGAAAGCAGCTACAAATACACGGCCGATTCATTTGCGCAGCTTGCCAGCCAGGCCGGCCTCCGCTCCGACGGCGTGTGGTATGACCCCGACCGGCTTTTTTCGACGCACTGGCTGGTGCCGGCCGACCGCTCCGACGCAGCGCTTGCAGGCCGGGTCGATTCAGCCGGGGTCGGCTGACGCTGAAACCGGGGATGGGCCCGGCCCGGGCAGGCTCGGCAGGGGCTCGGCGCCGCGCCCGCTTTTGAGCCGCAGCGCATTTCTGTAGCACTGGGCGGCCGCTTCCAGCTGCCCCTCACGGTCCAGAATGCGGCCCAGCGCGGCATAGCTGCGGCTGTCGGGCTGGTGTCTGACCACGTGCTCAAGGCATTCCCGGGCGCGCTCGTACTGACGGTCGTCAAGGTACAGCAGGCCAAGAGTCTTGCGCAGCCCGGTGTGATCGGGGTGGGCCTGCAGCCATTTTTCACAGCGGCTGATGCGGTGCGCCCGCTCTTCGCTGTCGGTGGCCGCATACAGGGCCAAAAGCTCGTCATCGGGCGCGCTGCCAAGCTGCCGCTCAAGCACGCTTGAAGCGCGCGCCGTGCGCCCCAGCTCGCTGGCCCGGCCCGCATAGGCCAAAACCAGCTCGCGCCGCTGGCGCAGCTTGCGCGGAAGCTCCTTCCAGCTGCTTTCCAGATCGTCAATATCCAGGCTTTGCGCAAGCTCATGCTGGGCAGCAAAGGCGGCAAGCCCG
>DATGSU010000104.1:0-3387 GCA_035302305.1 Wenzhouxiangella sp.
ACAGGTGCCCGACACCCGCGCCGAGCTTGAGGCGCTGGCCGGCGTGGGCCGCAAGACCGCCAATGTGGTGCTCAACACCGCGTTCGGGCAGCCGACCATGGCGGTCGATACGCATATCTTCAGGGTGTCCAACCGCACCGGGCTGGCGCGCGGCAAAACCACGCTGGCAGTTGAAAAATCTCTGCTGCGGCGCGTGCCCGAAAAATACCTGAAGGACGCCCACCACTGGCTGATTCTTCACGGCCGCTATACCTGCCGCGCGCGCAACCCGCTGTGCGGCCAGTGCCCGGTTTACGACCTGTGCCGCTGGGGCGAACGCAAAAAGTATTTTGAAGCCACGCATCCGGCTGACGCCGGCGGCTGAACCGGGGCTTCGATCGACTTCAATAAATACCTTGCAGCTGCCAGCCTTCATTGGCCAGCAGCGCCAGCAGGCCGTCTTCGCCGGGCAGGTGCAGGGCACCCACCGCAATGATGAGCCCGCCCTGCTCCAGCCACGGCCGGGCGCGTTCGAGCATGCGCCGGTTGCGCTCTTCAAGGCCCTGTTCGTTGAAGTAATTTGCAATGTGAACCGGCAGCCCCTCAAGCTGCCGGTTTGACAGCAGTGTCAGTTGTTCAAGATCGCCTTCAAGGTAGGTTTTGACCAGCTCATTGAAAAGAGCATCATGGCTGTCGCGTTCATCCAGCGCCTTTTCTATAAGAACGACCTGATCAGCGTCGGGCAGGCCGGAAAGAAACTCGATTTGCTCATCCACGGTTTCCAGCGCCACCAGCTCCAGGCCGGCGCCCTGCCCCCGCCAGGCCAGCATCATGTCCATATACATGCCGCTGGCCGGCGGCGGGGCGGCCAGCGTCAGGGCCGCGGCCCAAAGACACAGCTGCGCGGCGCTGTTCCTGTCATGCCGATAGTCATTTTCCAGCACCGCCAGAAGGCGTTCAAACAGTGGCGCGGGCAGCCTGTCCGCCAGCGACTGCTCCCGGCAGGTCATGGCCTGTTTCAAGCGCTCGGCCATGGCCTCGTCGGGCTTGAGTTCCAGCGCCAGCCGATCGGCCTTTTGCAGCGCATCAACAAGCGGCTGCGGCCAGTCGAGAAGACGCGGGTCCTCGCTGTGCAGGGTGCCCAAAATCCAGTTCTGCCGGCCAGCATTATCGGTGACCGACCAGAACACCTGAGCCGGTGCCGCCAGCGGCATGAAAAGCAGACCCATGACCAGCAGCCACAGCGGGCCTTTGAGCCATCCGCGGTGGTCAAACCTGCCCGACTGTCTTATGCTGGTCGTTTTTTCCGGCGAATATTTCATGAGTTCAGCTTCCTACCCCATTGCCAGCCGCTTTCGCGGTTTTTTGCCCGTTGTCGTCGATGTTGAAACCGGGGGGTTCAACGCGCAAACCGACGCCCTGCTTGAGCTTGCCGTCAGCATTATCGACATGGACGACAGCGGCTGGCTGACGGCCGGTGAAGTTATGGTGCAGCATATCAAACCCTTCGACGGCGCCAACATCGAAGAGGCTGCGCTGGAGTTCAACGGCATTGATCCCTGGCACCCGCTGCGCCCCGCCGTTGACGAAGGCGAGGCGCTCAAAACGCTGCTGCTGCCCATTCGCCAGCGGCTGCGCAAGACCGGCTGCAAACGCGCCGTTCTGGTGGGCCACAACGCCCACTTCGACCTCGGCTTTCTAAACGCTGCGATAGCACGCACCGGCTACAAGCGCAATCCTTTCCACCCGTTCAGCTGTTTTGACACCGCCACCATGGGCGGGCTGGCCTACGGGCAGACCGTTCTGGAACGTGCTGCCAAAGCCGCCGGACTGGACTGGGACAAGGACCGCGCTCACTCTGCCGCCTATGACACCGAGCGCACCGCCGAGCTGTTCTGCACCATCGTCAATCGCTGGCGACAGCTTGAAAGACTGGAAAAAGGCCGTGTTTGAACCATGTGGGTGAACCTTTTGCGGGCTGCAACCACCCACAGGGCAGATTCAAGCGTTATCATGGCAGGCCTGACACCCGTACATTTGTGGAGGTAAAACATCATGGCTTTCGAGCTACCCGATCTTCCCTACTCGCTTGATGCGCTGGCGCCGAACATTTCGGCCGAAACGCTGGAATATCATCACGGCAAGCATCATCAGGCCTATGTCACCACGCTCAACAAGCTGGTGGAAGGCACCGACTACGCCAGCATGAGCCTTGAAGACGTCATCCGCAAATCATCCGGCACCCTGTTCAACCAGGCCGGCCAGGTGTGGAATCACACCATGTACTGGAACTGCATGTCACCCGACGGCGGCGGCGAGCCGGGAGGCAAGCTGGGCGAGCTTATTCAGCGCGACTTCGGCGACTTCAACCGCTTTGTCGATACATTCAGCAAGGCCTGCATCAGCCAGTTCGGCTCGGGCTGGGGCTGGCTGGTTCAGAAGGACGACGGCAAGCTGGAAGTGGTGTCGACATCCAACGCCGAAAACCCGCTGACCGAAGGCCTGACCCCGCTGCTGGTCTGCGACGTGTGGGAGCACGCCTACTACATCGACTACCGCAATGCGCGCCCCAAGTACGTTGACTCCTTCTTCGAGCTGGTCAACTGGGATTACGTCGCCTCGCAGCTCAAGAGCTGACCGGCCGACAGCCTGCCGATGCGGGCATGAGTTCAGCCAGGGCCGGCGGCACCGCCGCCGGTCGCCGGACGGGCTAAAATACGTTTTTTGCCCGATTCTGGATCCAATTACATGACTCACCTGTTCAACACCTACGCCCGCCTGCCTGTCAGCATGGTTTCCGGAAGCGGCGCATGGCTGACCGATTCTTCAGGAAATGAATATCTGGATGCCATCTCCGGCCTGGGCGTATGCGCGCTGGGTCATGCGCACCCCGAAATCGCCGAGACCATCGCCAGCCAGGCACACACGCTGATTCATACCGCCAATATTGTGGGCCTGCCGCTGCAGGAAGCGCTGGCCGAAAAGCTGGCCTCCATCAGCGGCCTGGACAGGGTTTTTGTGGCCAATTCGGGCGCCGAGGCCAATGAATGCGCGCTCAAGCTGGCGCGGCTGCATGCCCGCGAGCGCGGCATCGAGCGGCCTGCGGTTCTGGTCACCGACCGAAGCTTTCACGGCCGCACCCTGGCCGGCCTCAGCGCATCGGGCAACCCGGCCATACAAAGCGGCTACGGCCCGCTGGTCGAAGGCTTTGTGCACGTTCCCTTCGGGGACGCGGCGGCAGCCGCCCGGGCCTTTGCAACCCATGCAAATATCGTCGCCGTGCTGGTCGAGCCCATCCAGGGCGAGGGCGGCGTGTGCGTGCCGCCCGACGACTATCTGCCGGCGTTGCGCACGCTGTGCAATGAGCATGATGCCCTGCTTGTTTTTGATGAAATCCAGACCGGACTG
>DATGSU010000105.1:0-22773 GCA_035302305.1 Wenzhouxiangella sp.
GTGCAGATCCTGGGTGCCGCAGATAAAGCGCACCGAAGCCAGCCCGAAGCCGTAGTCGTCCAGCCCCTGGCGGGCAGCGGCCATGACTTCGGGGTTGTCGGCCAGGCCCAGGTAGTTGTTGGCGCAGAAGTTGAGCACCCGGCCGCCTTCGCGAGTCTCGATCTCCACCCGCTGCGGGGTGGTAATGGAGCGCTCGCGCTTGTACAGGCCTTCGGATTCAATCTGCTGCAGCTCCTCGCGCAGCCTTTTCAATGTTGCAGGATCGTTCATGTTCGCTCTCTCAAATCAAATTTCAGAAATCGGAAAGGGCCCGCACCTCAGGCCTGCGGCTCAACCTCGCCGGTCCAGTCGCACACCACCTTGCCGCACTGGCCCGAGGCCATCAGCTCAAAGCCCTTTTCAAAATCATCAATGGCAATGTGGTGGGTCAGCACCTTGTGCAGGGGGAAACCCGTCAGCACCATCTGGGTGGTCTTGTACCAGGTTTCGTACATGCGGCGGCCATAAATGCCGTGTATTTCCAGGCCCTTGAAAATAACCTGGTCCCAGTCGACGCCGGCATTTTTGGGCAACAGGCCCAGCAGGGCCACGCGCCCGCCGTGGTACATCAAATCGAGCAGGTCGCCGAAGGCCTGCGGGTTGCCCGACATTTCCATGGCCACATCAAACCCGTCTATGCCCAGTTCACCGCGCACGTCGAGCAGGTTTTCATTTTTGACATTGACCGTGCGCGTGGCGCCCATGTCGCGCGCCAGCTGCAGCCGATAGTCGTTGACGTCGCTGATGACCACGTGGCGCGCACCCACGTGCCGGGCAATGCCGGCAGCCATGATGCCTATGGGGCCGGCACCCGTGATCAGAACATCCTCGCCGACCAGATCAAACTGCAGGGCACAGTGGGCCGCGTTTCCGAACGGATCGAAAAAAGCGGCCAGCTCCGGCGCAATGCGATCGGGGATGGGCCACAGATTGCTGGCGGGAACCACAACGTATTCGGCAAAGCCGCCGTTGCGGTTGACGCCTATGCCTTTGGTATTGGGGCACAGATGAGGCTTGCCGGCCCTGCAGTTGCGGCACATGCCGCACACCACGTGGCCTTCGGCCGACACCCGCTGGCCTTCGGTGTAGTTGCTGACACCTGGCCCCAGCTCAACGATGCGGCCGACAAACTCGTGGCCGATGACCAGCGGGGGCTGAATGGTCCGCTGTGACCATTCATCCCATTGATGGATATGCAGGTCTGTGCCGCATATGGAGGTTTTTTCCGTCTTGATGAGTACTTCGTTGGCGCCGGGTCTTGGAACAGGGACTTCCTGCAGTTCCAGCCCCGGTGCGGCAGTGGGTTTGACCAGCGCGCGCATCCGGCTTGTCATGTTGTTCTCCGCAGGGAATGATCGCCCCATTATAAAAGTTTGGCGGCAGGCGGGGGCGTAACCGTAAAAAGGCGGCTGCCCGCGTCGCTTAAAGTCGGGCCGGCGGCTATACAATAGCTCCAATGAGCAGGGTAAAAACCACTTACGTATGCAATGAATGCGGGGCCAGCTCGCCCAAATGGGCGGGCCAGTGCGTGGACTGCAAGGCCTGGAACACGCTGGAGGAAAACGTGTCCCGCCCCGCAGCCGCGCGCGGCCCGGCCGGGCGCGGCAATTGGACCGGAACCGCCTCGGCCAGCGTCACCAGCCTGGCCGATGTTCCGGCCGAGTCGACTGCCTCCAGGCTGTCATCGGGGCTGAGCGAGCTCGACCGCGTGCTGGGCGGCGGGCTGGTGCCCGGCTCGGTGGTGCTGCTTGGCGGGGATCCGGGCATCGGCAAGTCCACGCTGCTGCTGCAGGCCCAGGACGCCATCGCCGAAAAACACGGCAGCCTGTATGTCACCGGCGAGGAGTCGGCCGCCCAGGTGGCCATGCGCGCCCGGCGACTTGATCTGAATCCCGGGCGTCTTGACTGCCTGACCGAAACCAGCCTGGAAGTCATTCTTGCCACCGCCGCGCAGCGCAAGCCGGCGTTTCTGGTCATTGATTCCATTCAGACCCTGTGGACCGAGGCGCTGACATCGGCGCCGGGCGCTGTCGCCCAGGTGCGCGAATGTGCCGCCCGCCTGGTGCAGTACGCCAAGCAGACCGGCTGCGCGGTGGTGCTGGTCGGGCACGTTACCAAGGAAGGCGCGCTGGCCGGGCCGCGCGTGCTGGAGCACATGGTGGACGCCGTTTTGTATTTTGAGTCCGACTCGGGCAGCCGCTACAGGCTGATCAGGGCCGTCAAGAACCGCTTTGGCGCCGCCAACGAGCTGGGTGTATTTGCCATGACGGGCAAGGGGCTGCGCGCGGTGGCCAACCCGTCGGCCATTTTTCTGTCGGGCCAGTCGGACCCCGCACCTGGCAGCTGTGTGCTGGTAACCCGCGAAGGCACGCGCCCGCTGATGGTTGAAGTGCAGGCGCTGGTGGCGCCATCCAATCTGTCCAATCCGCGCCGCGTGGCGGTGGGCATAGACCACAATCGGCTGGCCATGCTGCTGGCGGTCATGAACCGCCATGCCGGCATTGCCATTGGTGACCAGGATATTTTCGTGAACGTGGCCGGCGGTCTGCGTGTAACCGAAACAGCCAGCGATCTGGCCATTGCGCTGGCGCTCAAGTCCTCATTGCGCGAAAAGCCGCTCCCGGGCGGGCTGGTGGCCTTTGGTGAAGTGGGCCTGGCCGGAGAGCTCAGGCCGGTTTACAACGGCGAGGAGCGTTTGCGCGAAGCCGCCGGCCAGGGCTTTGATCAGGCGCTGGTGCCCGAAGCCAACACGCGCGGCGTGCGTGCCCGCATCATGCTGCGCGGTTTCAAAACGCTTGCCGATGCGCTGGCCGCTGTCTGAACAGGGTAAACTGTTCATCAGTTATTCAGCCGCTTGCGGCCATTGTCAGCAAGACTTCAGAAATATCCCAGGAGGCTCGTTCATGCACCGGTTTTATTCTGTTGCGGCCCTGGCCGTTACCTTCATTCTGGCAGCCTGTGTCACCATCAACGTCTATTTTCCGGAAGCAGCGGCCGAGCGCGCTGCCGACCGCTTCATACGCGACGTGCTGGGTGAAGAGGAGCTGCCTCCGGCGCCTTCCGGAAGCGGAATGGCGGCCAACGGGTCCTGGTGGCTGGCGCTTTCCCCCATTGGCACGGCCCATGCGCAAAGCCCCGACATCGACATTGACACCCCGCAGATCCGCGCCATCAAGGACCGCATGACCGAGCGCCAGCGCCAGCATCTTGCCGGCTGGTTTGATGCCGGCGCCATTGGCTTTGCAAACGACGGCCTGGTGGAAATTCGCGACCGGACCGCTGTGGGGCTGGCCGAGCGGCGCGAGCTTGAAAAAGTGGTCAAGGAAGAAAATTCCGACCGCAGCGCCGTCTACCGCGAAATAGCCGTTGCCAACGGCCACCCGGAGTGGGAGTCGGACATTCGCGAAACCTTTGGACGGCAGTGGGTCGCCAACGCGAAATCCGGCTGGTATTACCAGGATGACAGCGGCAGCTGGGTCCAAAAGTAGACAACTGATCCGCACACCAGCAAGGCAATAGCGAACCTATGGCACGAAAGCGACGGCGCCTGCCAACCGAGCCCGTTTCCCTTGAGATTACCGACTTGTCGCATGATGGACGGGGCGTGGGCCACCACAACGACAAGGCGGTGTTTGTGCGCGGGGCCCTGCCCGGTGAAACCGTTGCTGCGCGCCTGACCGGCCGCCATCGCCGCTTTGACGAGGCGCTGTGCGAAGAGGTTACCAACCCTTCGCCCGACCGGGTGGAGCCGCCGTGTCCCTGGTTTGAGCGCTGCGGCGGCTGTGCCCTGCAGCACCTGGAAGCCGGCGCCCAGCTTAAATGGAAGCACAAGCGGCTGGTGGACAACCTTGAACGCATTGGCGGCGTGGCGCCGGAGCAGTGGTGGACGCCGATCTCATCAGACCCCTGGCACTACCGTCGCCGCAGCCGCTTGAGCGTTCGCCAGGTGCGCGCCAAGTGCAGGGTGCTGGTTGGCTTTCGCGAACCGCGCGGACGCTATGTGGCCGATATTGAGGACTGCCGCGTTTTGCATCCGGTTTTTGGCGAGCGGCTGATGGAGCTGTCGAATTTGATGGGCCAGCTGTCGATTGCCGATTCCATTCCGCAGATCGAAACCGCCAACGGCGATGATTCGGCAGCCATGATTGTTCGCCACATGGAGCCGTTCTCGACCGATGACCTTGTGCTGCTCAAGCGCTGGTCCGACGATAATGGCATTGCCATTTACCTGCAGCCCAAGGGGCCGGACACGGTTCACCTTTTGTGGCCGCAGAACCATCAGTTGAACTATAGGCTGGATGAGTTTGATTTGACAATGAATTTCAGCCCGCAGCACTTTATTCAGGTCAATGCAAAAATCAACCGGGCGCTGGTAAGCCGGGCCGTGGAGCTTATGGCCCTGGAAGCCGATGACCGGGTTCTCGACCTGTTTTGCGGGCTGGGCAACTTCACCCTGCCGCTGGCAACCCGGGCCGGACGGGTGACCGGCGTGGAAGGCGAGCCGGCCCTGATTGAAGCGGCCAGAAAAAATGCTGAGCATAACGGCATTGACAATGCTGACTGGGCCGTTGCCGACCTGACGGCCGATGTGTCGAACCAGGAGTGGTACCGCGCCGGCTTTGATGCCGTACTGATTGATCCGCCGCGCAGCGGCGCCCTCGAGGTTCTGCCGGTTATTGCCAGCTCGGGCGCCCGCCGCGTGGTATACGTGTCGTGCAACCCCGCCACCCTGGCGCGCGATGCCGGCGAGCTGGTCGACCGCCACGGCTTCAGGCTGTCCGGCGCCGGCATTGCCGACATGTTTCCCCATACGGCCCACACCGAATCAATTGCACTGTTTGAGCGTCCATGAGTACTGAAGAAATTCCGCTGGGCCCGCTGGTTGTCGGCATTGACGGCCTTGAGCTGAACGATGAAAACAGGGCGGTGCTGATGCACCCGGCCGTTGGCGGCGTCATTTTGTTTTCCAGAAACTACCAGTCACCAGGCCAGCTCAGGGCGCTGACTGCCGAAATCAGATCGCTGCGGTCGCCGCGACTGCTGATTGCAGTCGACCAGGAGGGCGGCCGGGTGCAGCGTTTCAGGGCCGGCTTCACGCCGCTGCCGCCCCCCGCTGTGCTGGGGCGCTGGCATGAACGCCAGCCGGACCGGGCCCGGGACCTGGCCTACCGGCACGGCCGCGTCATGGCGGCCGAAGTGCTGGGCCACGGCGTTGATATCAGCTTTGCGCCGGTGCTGGATCTTGGCCGCGGCAATGCCGCCATCGGCGACCGGGCCTTTTCGCCCGATCCCGATGTGATCGCCGACCTGGGGGCCTGGTACCTGGCCGGCATGAAAGATGCCGGCATGCGCACCTGCGGCAAGCATTTTCCCGGGCACGGCTCGGTGGCGGCCGATACCCACCACGGCGTTGTGACCGACGACAGGGAAATCGAGGCGATGGCACCCGATCTGTCCGCCTTCCGCCAGCTGTCGGAACGGCTCGACAGCATCATGATGGCGCACGTGCGCTATCCGTCTGTCGACGACAGCCCGGCCGGTTTTTCATCATTCTGGATCAATGATGTGCTCAAGCGCCAAATCGGCTTTGAGGGGCTGGTGATATCCGACGATCTGGACATGGCCGGCGCCGCTGCTGCCGGCGCACTGGGCGAACGCATCAGCGCCGCGCTTGAGGCGGGCTGTGATGCGGTGCTTGCCTGCTGCCCGCAGGCGGTGCGCGAGCTGCTCGAGGACAGCACGCTTGCATACAAGTCGGGAGCCGGTCTGCAAGCCCTGTACGGGCGCCCCCTGGCCAGCCTTGAAGAACAGGCGCAGGTCCCTGAACTGCAGGCCTGGCGCAAGTCTCTCAAGGCTCTGTGCCGCCAGGCCGGAACCGCCTGAACTTCCACAGCCTGAACTTCCCAAGGAGTACTCATGGAACAACCGTTTGAAAAGCTGGGCAATCTGGCCGGGCTGCCGGTCTGGCTGGTTGAAGTGTTTGCAATCATCCTTGCCGCGCTGCTGCTTGAGCTGGTTTTTCGTTTTCTGATCAACCACCTGGACCGGGCCGCGCGCAAAAGCGAGCACCTGTGGGACGATGCTTTTGTCCATGCAGGCAAACGCCCCTTTTCCCTGCTGATCTGGTGGCAGGGCACCGTCATGGCGGCGCGGGTGTTTTCGCCACGAAGCGATGTGTTTGTTTTTGACACCGGCTTTTTGAATATTGCCCAGCAGCTTGGGCTGGTTGTTGCCGCCACCTGGTTTTTTTTCAGGCTGACCAACGGCTTCGAGCGCGCATTTGTCGACAGTCGCCGGCGCAAGAACGAGCATGTGGATGTCACCACCGTAACGGCGCTGGCGCGCATTGTGCGCATAGCGTTCATCATTACCGGAACCCTCACGGCGCTGAGCGTGCTCGACATACCCATTTCCGGCCTGCTGGCAGCCGGCGGCGTGGGCGGCATTGCGGTGGGCATGGCTGCGCGTGATTTGCTGGCCAACTTTTTTGGCGGTTTTACGGTGTTCATGGACAGGCCCTTTTCGGTGGGCGACTGGGTGCGCTCCCCCGATCGGGAAATTGAGGGGATTGTTGAAAAAATTGACTGGCGAATCACGACCATCCGCAAGTTTGACAAAAGGCCGATGTACGTGCCCAACGCCATGTTCACCACCATGACCCTGGAAAACCCGTCGCGCATGAGCCACCGGCAGATCAGCGCCACCATAGGCGTGAGACTGGACGACTTTGATGTGATAGAACGCATCGTCGCCGACATCAGGGAATACATTACCGGCCACGAGGCCATAGACACCACCCAGGCCACGCTGATCAACTTTGACGGCTACGGTGAAAGCGCGCTGAACATCATGATCTACTGCTTTACAAAAACGACCGTTTGGGCCACCTGGCTGCAGCAGCGCGAGGAAATTCTGCTGGAAGCGGGAAGAATCATTCGCTCCCATGGCGCCCGGATAGCCAGGCCGGCCCGCAGCATGACCGTTGACCTTGCCGGGGAGGCAGCCGCCGAACTGCGCCGCTCCATTCCAGATGATTCGGCCAAGACCGGTGGCTCAGACAGGGCCGGGTAATCAAGCGGCCCTCGCCAGTTGACCAAACGCGCCGCAAGGCGTTTGCTGATAACGAATTCTTCTGGAAGTGTGACCCGCTTCGCGCTGATTTTCCTTGGGTTTTCAGGCGCTTCCCCTTATGCTGAAGACTCGGCAAATGCATGAAGGAGACGGGTCATGCCTGAGACCCTTAAGGTTTCCGTACTGTCAGCCGGCGCCAGGGAACGCACAGTCATGCGTTCACTGCTTGCAATTGCCGGCAACCGCGACGACGGAAGGGGGTGGCAGGTTACAGAAGAGCAGGGCGGAGACGTCACGGTTGTTGATGTTGATTCGCAAGAAGGCGAGGCGCTGTGGCTGTCCTTGCGCGAGCGGGGCCAGCGACCCGTGGCCCTGACGGCCCGACGCGACTTTGCGGCAGACAGAATTTTGCGCAAGCCCTTGAGATCAAGAGCATTTCTTGACCTTTTAAAGACATTTGACGATCCCGAAGACCAGCACTCACCACAGGCACAACCGGAAATTGTCGCCGAAGGCGGTCATCAGTGGCTGAGCATGGAAAGGCCCGCCGACTCGGGTATGGCCACGCTGGCCGAGCATCTTCGGCGGCAAACCTGGACCAGCCCGGTCATGCTCCAGCCCAGCGGCTGGCCCCGTCTGATTATCGATCCGGGCTCGGGCAGCTGGTTTTTTGACGGCCCGCTAAGCGACATGAAGCCGCAGATGTTTGCCCAGCTGATCAGCGCGGATGACGGCCGCCCTGTTTCAAGCAGCGATCTGGTGGCCGAGGTTGAAAGCGAGGTCAGGCGTCCGCTCAGGGAACTGAAGTGGTTTGCCGGCCTGGCCCAGTCGCGCGGACGACTGCACCCCGACCTAGTCGGGGAGGCCACCTTCATGCTGACCCAGGCACCTGGCGAAGCCATGGAAAATGACCGCTTTGCAAGGCTTGCGCGCATTCTGATTCGCGCCCCCATGGGCGTTGAGGAACTGCACCGGGAATCGGGCGAGGCGGCAGAAAACATCGCCGCTTTTCTGAATGCCTGTTACACCACCGGGCAGCTGCTGGTCAGCCGCCAGGCCGAAGTGGTCGGCTACTGACTGCCCGACGGGCCAGGCAGACGCCTGTCAGTAGCGCAGCCTGGCCGATTCCACCCTTTCAAGGCCGCCCAGGGCGGCCATCAGCTCGGCAGACGGCGCAACCTTCCAGCCATCGCCAAGCGTGAGCACCGCACGCGCCTGGCGGTTGCGGTACTGAATGACCACCGGTGTGTCCCCGCCGCGATAGGGGCGCAGGGCTGCGGCCAGGTCCTGCACCAGCACCTCGTCTGATCGGTTGATGGTAATTTCCACCCGGCGCGCAAACTTTTCGCGCGCCTCATCCACGCTGTAGACTTCGTCGGCAATAATTCTGAAGCCGCCGCGATAGTCGTCAAACCTGACCTGACCCCTGACCACAATGATTTCGTCGCCGGCCAAATGGTCGGAAACCTCCTGGAAAAGCCGCTCAAAAACAGCCAGCTCAATTCTCGACGTTCCGTCGGTCAGCGCAATGAAGGCCCCCTTGCCCGGGCGGCGCCTGATGGCGGCAATCATGCCGGCCAGCGTCATGGACCGACCCTGATCACGCCGGTCGCCGTTTCCGGCGCTGCTGCCCATAAGATCGCCAATTTCCTCAAACGTGGCCGTGGTGATTTCAGCCAGCTCCTCGCGCAGCTCATCCATGGGGTGGCCCGACAGATACAGTCCCAGGGTTTCCTTTTCGGCCTGCAGGCGCTGCCGTGGCGTCCATTCGCGCACGTCGGGCAGGGGCTGTTCATCGGCAGCGCCGGAATCGGTGCCACCGGCTGCCGGCGAGGACATGCCAAACAGGTTGGACTGGCCGGCCTCCAGGTCGGCCTGGTAGCGCTCGGCCGCGGCCAGGGCATCGGGCAGGGCCTGCATGAGTGCCGCGCGGTTTTTGTGCAGGCTGTCAAGGCTGCCGGAACGAATCAGGGATTCATGGGCCCGGCGGTTGAGGCGCGACAGGTTTGTTTCGCGACACAGCTGACCAAGGCTGGTGAAAGAACCGATCTGTTCGCGAACGGTCACCAGGTTTTCTATGGCGCCCTGGCCCACGCCCTTGAGCGCGCCAAGACCATAGCGTATGGCGCCGTCCTCGACCATGAAACGGTAGTTCGATCGGTTGACATCAGGCGGCAGGATTTCGAGATCCATGGCCCGGCAGTCTTCTATCAGATTGGCAATCTTGTCTGTCTTGTCCATATCGGCCGACAGCACGGCGGCCATGAATTCAGCGGGGTAATGCGCCTTGAGCCAGGCCGTCTGGTAGGCCACCAGCGCATAGGCAACCGAGTGCGACTTGTTGAAACCGTAGCGGGCGAAGGCCTCCATGATGTTGAAGATTTCCTCGGCCTGTCGGCTGTCGATGCCGTTGGCGGTGGCGCCTTCAACAAAAATGGCGCGCTGCTGGTCCATTTCCTCGGGGATTTTCTTGCCCATGGCGCGGCGCAGCAAATCGGCGCCGCCGAGGCTGTAGCCGGCCAGTTCCTGGGCAATCTGCATGACCTGCTCCTGGTACAGAATGACCCCGTAGGTGGGCTCCAGGACAGGCGCTGTTTTGGGATGCGGATAGCGTACCGGCGCCTTGCCGTGCTTGCGGTCGATATACTGGTCAACCATGCCGGAATCGAGCGGTCCGGGGCGAAACAGGGCCACCGCGGCAACAATATCGTCAAAGCTGTCGGGCTTGAGCCTGCGCAACAGATCCTTCATGCCCGGAGACTCAAGCTGGAATACGGCGGTGGTATGGGCCGCCCGCAGCAGCTTGAAGGCCTTGTCGTCATCCAGCGGCAGATCGGCAAGACTGATTTCAGCTTCGCCCCTGTCACGCCTTGCCGCGTTGACCGCCTTGAGCGTCCAGTTGATGATGGTGAGGTTGCGCAAACCCAGAAAGTCGAACTTGACCAGGCCGATGGATTCAACGTCGTCCTTGTCAAACTGGGTCAGCACCGATTGGCCATCCGGCTCGGTGTAGAGCGGCACGTAGTCGGGCAGCGGACCGGGTGCAATCACCACGCCTCCGGCGTGTCTGCCGGCGTTTCTGACCAGCCCTTCAAGCGACATTGCCAGGTCGAGAATGCTGCGGGTATCGTCTTCCTTTTCGTAGCGTGACCTGAGCTCGGGCTCCTGTTTCAGCGCGCTCTCGAGTGTGATGTCAAGCTGGTTGGGAATCAGCCTGGCAATGGAGTCGACAAAGCCGTAGTTGTAGCCCAGCACGCGCCCGCAGTCGCGCACCACCGCCTTGGCCGCCATGGTTCCATAGGTAATGATCTGTGAAACCTGCTCGCGGCCGTAATGCTGCGCCACATATTCAATGACCCGGTCGCGGCCCTCCACGCAAAAATCAATGTCAAAGTCGGGCATGGACACCCGCTCCGGGTTTAGAAAGCGCTCGAAAAGAAGCTCGTAACGCATTGGATCAACTTCGGTTATCCCCAGGCTCCAGGCCACCACCGAACCGGCACCGGACCCGCGACCGGGGCCCACCGGCACGTCATTGTTCCTGGCCCATTCGATAAAGTCGGCCACAATCAGGAAATAGCCCGGGAAGCCCATGTTGATGATGACTTCCAGCTCGTGGTCGAGGCGGGAAAAATAGTCGGCCCGCTGCAGGCCTTCAGCCAGCCCGTGGCGTTCCAGGCGCTGCTCAAGCCCCTGGCGGGACTGCTCGCGCAGCATCTCGTCTTCGGTGCTGCCTTCGGCCGCCGGGAATGTCGGCAAAAAATACTCACCCAGGCGCAGCTTGAAACTGCAGCGCGCCGCCAGGTGCAGGGTGTTTTCCACAGCAGCGGGCAGGTCGGAAAACAGCTCGGCCATTTCCTCGCCGCTTTTGAAATATTGTTCCTCGACGAACTGTCTGGGCCGGTTTTTGTCGTCAAGCAGGCGCGACTGGTGAATGCACACCCTGGCTTCGTGCGCCGCATAGTCCTCACGCTGCAGGAAGCGCACGTCGTTGACGGCAATCACCGGCAGCTCTCGCTCAATGGCCAGCGACAGCAGTCCGGCCTCCACAGGCTTTTCGTGTTTGCGGCCGGTGCGTTCCACGGTCAGATACAGCCGGTCGGGGAAAAGTGCCTGCCAGTCATCGAGCAGCCCGGCCGCCAGGCTCTCTCGATTTTCGGCAAAGGACCGTCCAATGGCTGAAGAGTGCCCCAGCAGGGCAATAAGCCCTTCATTGTGCTGGCGCAGCCAAGCCGGGTGCACCAGCGGCTGCCCCAAATGCCGGCCTTCCAGAAAGCTGCGCGAAAGCAGCCGGCACAGGTTCAGATAGCCCGTCCGGTTTTGCACCAGCAGGGTGGCCACGCCAAATTCGCCTTCTGCGGAAGCGTCCTGAACCCGAATATCGGCGCCCACAATGGGCTTGATGCCGTGCGCCATCGCCGCTCGATAGAACTTGACCAGCCCGAACAGGTTGTGCCAGTCGGTCACGGCCACGGCCGGCATGCCCAGCTCGGCCGCTCGGCTGACCAGCTCGTTGATGCGCACCGTGCCGTCTTCCAGCGAATATTCGGTGTGCAGGCGCAGGTGCACAAACGGCACCTGCTGTGATTGGCTTGAATCTTTGGGCATGGTTGAATTATATGCAGTTCAGGCGCTGGCCGAACTATCGCCGCCCGACCAGGCGTGCCGGCGCCGCAGGGGAAAAGACTGTCGGTCATTACGATTCGCGGCTGAACGCAGCGGCGGCCCGGGGCGCATCGGCATGGCGGCCCAGCAGGCGCACAAATGCCACCAGGGCCAGCGTGCCGGCAGGCAGGCAAACCCACCAGGGCAGGCCAAAGCCCGCTGGCAGGGTGCCAAGCACCATGGCCACCAGCCCGGCCAGAATTGCATAGGGCATTTGCGTGCGCACATGTTCAATATGATCGCACTGGCTCGACATCGACGACAGAATGGTGGTGTCGGATATGGGCGAGCAGTGGTCGCCCCAGACGGCGCCGCTGAGAACGGCTGCCACTGTGCCGTACAGAATGGGCATGTGTTCGGCGGCTGTCATGCCGCTGTTGGTCATTAAAACCCAAACCAGGGGCAGCATCATGGGCAGCAAAATGCCCATGGTGCCCCAGCTGGTGCCGGTGGCAAATGCGGTGGCGGCAGCCAGCAGAAACACCAGCGTGGGCATCAGGCCGGGGTGCAGGTGTTCGCCCAGCAGCCGGGCCAGGTAGCCGGCGGTGTCCAGCTCCCTGGTCATGCCGGAAAGTGCCCACGCCAGCACCAGAATAACCACCGCCAGCAGCATGCTGCGCAAGCCGGCAAACCAGGCATTGGTCAGATCGGACACCGACAGGCTGCGGTGGGCAAGGGTCATGATGACAGCCGCCAGCACGCCCAGCAGCGACCCCCACAGCAGCGACCGGTAGGCATCGGCGCTGCCAATGATTTCCTGCAAATTGTCGCCGCTGCCGCTGACAAACAGCCCAACCACCACCGAAACAATGAGCACCATGACCGGTATGGCCGCGTTGCGCGCCAGGCAGCGGGTGCCGGCCGATGGCTGCACCTGGTCCATGTCGCTGCCCACCAGGGCGGTGCCGGCCGATTCGGGCGCCACCACGCCGGTTTGACGGGCGCGCACCTCGGCCTTGTACATGGGCCCGAAATCGCGACCGGAAATGACAATGGCAAAAACCAGAACCAGCGCGAACAGCGGGTAGAAACTGTAGGGAATGGAGTTGAGAAAAACGAAATAGGCGTTGGCGTCCAGGCCGTCTATGGTTTCTATGGCTTCGCCTATAAGGCCGACTTCATAACCTATCCAGGTGGTGACCAGCGCGATGCAGGCCACGGGCGCCGCTGTGGAATCAACCAGATAGGCCAGTTTTTCGCGCGAAATTCGCATGCGATCGGTAATTGGCCGCATGGTGTAGCCCACCACCAGCGTATTGGCGTAGTCGTCAAAGAATATGGCCAGCCCCAGGGCAACGGTGGCCAGGCTGGCGCGCCGAACGGAATCGGCAAAACGCACAATTTGCTCAACCACGCCGAGCAGGCCGCCATTTTTTGAAATGATGCCCACCATGCCGCCGACCATCATGGAAAAAAGAATGACGGCGGCGTGATCGGGATCGGCCAGGGCGTTGACAATATGTGTTTCAAACGTTTCGAGCAGGCCCAGCCACAGCCCGGCCAGGGAAAACCCGTTGAGCGCCCAGGCGCCCGTCCAGATGCCAATGAAAAGCGCCGGGACCACCTGGCGCACCAGCAGGGCCAGGGCAATGGCAATCAGCGGCGGCAGCACCGAAACCCAGCCATAAGGGTGGGCGTCTGCGGCAAAAACCGCCGGGCTGGCCAGCAGTGCGAAAAACAGGACAAGGCAGCGCAAGGCGTAAAAAAACGGATGGCGCATCAGAATTCCAGAAATGAGACCAGCGCATTCTGGCACTTCTCGAAACGCTTTGCCAAATCCTGGTGCTCGTCAGGCGGGTGGGGCATATGGGCATACCAGCGCTGCTCAAGCTCTGCCGCTTCGTCCGCGGGGTTTGGGGCGCTGTCGCGTTCTGTCATGCGCTGGGCCAGTCGCTGAACCTGAAAGTCCATGCGTGCCTGGCGGTCGTGCTCCGGAGATTCCAGGCCCGCCAGAAACTCAAGGCGCACCAGCACCTCGCGGGCGACCGCGGCATTTTCCGCCGTCAACGATTTGAGCGCGTCGGTGTCGGCATCGGCGTCGCCGAATTTTTCCATGGCGGCAGCAAGGGACTTGTGGCTTGCGCTTGCTGCGGGTTCGGCAATGGCCGGCAGCTCGTCAAATGGCTTGCCTTCGAGGCGGGCCTGCCACAGGGCCTGCAACCGCCCGGCCATTTCGCGCAGCTGCTCTTGCTCCTGCTGACGGGCCTCAAGCTGGCGCGCCCTGAGGCGCTCGTCAATCGCCTGTTTCTGCTTTTCGAACTGCTCGCGCAAGCGCCCGGGCTGGCCGCCAACAGCTTCCCACTGACCTTCCAGTGCGCGCATCTGCGCCGCGGATTCTGAAGCTTCAATGTCATCGTCCCCTGCGATGGCGCGCGCCTGCTCAACCAGCTGGCGGTATTCGGCCTGCGCGGCTTCGCGCTCGGCGCGCACCTGGGCATGCTCCTCGCCCAGCTTTTCAAAAATAGGATCAATGGGCGCCCGGAATTCCTGCCAGAGCGCCTGCTCAACGCGGCGGCGCCCGGAACCGATGCGCTGCCAGCGTGCCTGCAGGGCCTTGGCCTGTTCAGCTGCGCTGTTCAGATCGGTTTCGTGCGCCAGCGCCTCGGCCTCGCGTATCAGGCGGCGCTTGGCCAGCTCTATTGCCTCGAACTCCTGGTCGAGGCGCTTCGAAAGTTTTTCCATCAGCTCGCGCAGCTGCGCGGCTGAACGCCCGCGGGATTTGGGCGGAATGTCGTCAAGGCGGCGTATGGCGCGGCGCGCGTTGCGCTGAAACTTCAGGATGGTCTTGAGGCTGGAATCCGAATGCTCGGCGGCCTCATGGGCCCTGGCAATAAAAACCTCCAGCTGCTCAAGGCTTTGCGACTGGCTTTCAAGCCGCTTTTCAAAAAACGGCTGGGCCTGTTCGAAAGCTGATTTGCAGGCCCGCTGAAAACGCTGCCACTGCTTGCGCGGGGCGGCAAATCGGCGCCTGTCGCCGGGCAGAACCTCAAGCTTTTCCAGCTTTTGCCACTCGCGGCGCGCCTCCCTGAGCTGGTTGGAGATGGCGTCGGGATGCTGATCGGAGCCAATCAGCTGCTGCACTTTTTCTATCAGCTCGTCGCGGCGCTGGTTGTTGGACCAGTGCTCCCAGTTGCGCAACTCGCGCAGGCGGCCTTCAAGGCGGGTCAGGCGTCCTGTCGCGGCGCCCGGACGAGCACGCCGGGGCATTTTGTCCAGCCTGCTGCGCAGGCTGCGGGCCAGCGCCTGGGCCGCGGCGGCATCGCCGGCTTCGATCTGGCCGGCCAGCTGATCAAGCTGTTTTGTCCAGTCGGTTTCATCCTGGGCCTTTTGCGCTTTTGCGGCAGCAGCGTGGTCAGTCTGCCTGCCCGGCTTTTGGGCCAGCAGCGCCTGATGGCGCTTCTGCAGGGCGCTCAAAACCGGCAGGGCACGCTGGCGCAGCGCTTCTTCAGCTTCACCGGGGCTGCCAATGTCCTGCCACAGCCGGTCGTAGCGCGACAGCAGCCCGGCGATTTTTTGGGCGGGCAGGGCGTCTGTGTTGTTCAGAGCTTCCAGCTGCTCGACAAATTGGGCCAGGGCCCCGGTTTCCTGCGTGGTTGCCGGCATATCTGAATCCTCGCCGGACTGTTCAGCGACAGGTTTATCCAGCCTGCCCGTGCTTTCAAACGAGCGCTGGACAATGCGCATGGACCCTTCAAAACGGGTTTTAAGGACTTCGGGAGCAACCGCACTTTCCCAGGCCTTCTGCAGGGCGTCAAATTCTGCGCGCCGGTCGCCTTCAAACTGCCCGCGCGCCAGTTTTTCGGCGCGCTCGACCAGGGCTTCGGCCGTTTGGGCATGCAGGTCATGATCACCGCGTTCGGCGCGCAGCGTGGCCAGCCGTTCTGAAACCGCCTGTGCGCGGTTTTTGCTGCGCCGGCGCAAGGTTTCAAGAATGCGCTCCAGGGTTGATTCCTGGCTGATTCTGGACACCAGGGACAGGGCCAGCTGCTCATCCTTTTCTTCAACGACGCAATCGCCAAGAAAACCCGGGGAATCTATTTTTTCCAGCGCCGCCTGGCGCAGAGCAGAATCAGAAGCCTGCCTGGCGGCGCGGCGCAAAAAATCGGTATCGTCGATTTGCTGCAGCCACTTGATCCTTTCAGCGCGGTATTCGCTGCCGGTCTGTTGCAAAGCCACTCGCGAAAGATATGCGTCGGCCGCCTTGAGGATATCGGCATCCGATTCACGCAGGCGCGCATTAAGCCAGAAGGGCTCGTTGTTGATGCGCTGCAGGGCGGCCAGGCGCACGCTGGCCGATTCATCATGCTCGGCGATGGTTCCCAGCTCGGCGGCAAGCTGCGGGTCATTGCTGTCGGCGACAGCCTGCGCCCGAACGGCCGCGTCGCGATGTTTCCAGGGCTTTCCGAACAGTCTTGCCTTGATGCTCATCGTTATTGATCCGTGCTGCGGGTGATTGACCAGCCGCTATTATATGAGCACCGCAAGCCAACGGTGCCAGCGCGGACGGGCGGGGCACCAGGCTGTTTTGCAGACTTTTACATCAGCTGCCTGATCATGCTCAGCCCGGCCACCCAGGTGCCGATGGCCGAGCCCAGATTGGACAGAAAAAACACCAGCAGAACGCGGGCAACGCGATTTTTCCACCAGCCGGACAGCCGCCCGACATCGTCGCGCAGGCTGTCAAAATCGCCCACGCGCGGCTTTCTTATGGTGGCTTCAACCGCGCCCACCACCATGCCGGCGCCTATGGTGGGATTGAGTGAAGTGATGGGGGCGGCCACCATGGCCGAGGCCACGCTCAGGGGGTGTCCCCCGGCGATGAGCGCGCCCAGCGCCGACAGCACGCCATTGACAAGCACCCAGGTTGCCACCAGAGACCAGCCCAGCTCGGGCGAGCGCGAGAAGCCGATGAGGAATCCCAGAATGACCAGCACAATGATGGCCACCGGAATGATCTTCAGAAGCCTGGACGGCGGTGGCGTCTGATTGAGGCTGTCAACAGTTTCCTGCGGCTGCGCGGCGTCTTCAAGCGCTCGTGCCGTGCCTTCCAGATGGCCGGCGCCGAGCACCACCAGAACGCGGCGCGGGCTGTCGGGATCTGCCGGCTCGTTTTCCTGGCGCAGGCGGGCGGCCATAAAACGGTCACGCTCGGCAATCAGCGATTCATAAAGCTCGGGCGCATTTTCAGAAAACTCGCTGAAGGTTTCGGTCAGCAGGTCGCCGTGCTTGAGGCGCTCAATGTCGTCCTCGTCAATGTCCTGGCGGCTGAACATGGACATGATCAGGCCGTTGAACATGACCCAGCGCTTCCACCACGACAGGCTGCGCGAGGTGCGGCGCAGGGTGATGCCAACATCGCGATCGACCAGCTGCAGCGGCAGCTTGAAGCTGGCCGCCATGTCCATGGCGGCCTTCATTTCCGCGCCCGGCTCTATGCCGAACTGTTTGGCAATGCGGCGCTGGTAGGCCGCCAGCGCCAGCGAGGCGATCATCATGCCGCCCTTGCCCTGCCGAATGACCTGAAACAGATTCATGTCCCGCCAGCTGTCCTGCTCGGTCATGGCCTTGTGGCGAGCCGGGCACAGCTCAATGGCAACGGCATCAAAGCTGCCGTGCCCGATCAACCGCCTGACCGCCTCGGCGCTGGTGCGCGAAACGTGGGCGGTGCCCAAAAGAGTGTAATCAACGCCGCCGCGGCTGACGTGACGCACCGGCTCATCGCCATAAAGCTCTTCTTTTTCTGTATTCATGAAGGACCTGGTATGCAAATGTATGGGGCAGCGACAGAAACTGCCGGAATGGGGCAGGGGGCTGCACCGGCCGCAAGGCGCATCATGATACCGTCATTTTCGGACCCGGCCACAGGCGTTCACCATTTTGGACAGTCAGCGTTTTACCCACTGGGCAGGGTCGATGGGCCGGGCGTTTTTGCGCAGCTCAAAATACAGGGCATCGCGGGAAACACCCCCGGAACGTCCGGCCAGGGCTATTTTTTCTCCTGGCATAACCCAGTCGCCAACATCACGCAAAAGGGCTTCGTTGTGGGCATACAGGCTCATGTAGCCGTCGCCATGATCAACAATCAGCAGCAGCCCGTAGCCGCGCAGCCATTCGGCGTAGGCCACGCGCCCGTGCGCAATGCTTCTGACCGCCGCCCCCCGCTCAGCCGCGATCAGCCAGCCCTGCCACGTCATTTCCCGGCCGCGCCTTGAGCCAAAGGACTGAATGACCGCCCCTTCCAACGGCACTTGCAGCTGGCCCTTGAGGTCATCAAATGGCGGGATTGACTCGCTGGCCGGGACATCGACAAAGACATCGGCCAGCGCCTCGATCAGGCGCGTCAGCTCGGCCGCGTTTTCTTCCAGTCCGGCCAGCTGCTGGCGGTCATCGGCCAGGCTCCTGTCAATGTCCTCAAGCGCCTGCTCTCTCTGGTCCATGGCCGTTTCCAGCCGGCGGGTTTCCTGGCGGCGCTCGTCCAGCAGCCCGGCCAGGCGCTGCGCCTCGTCATCAAGCAGCTGCTGGTTGCTTTTGTATTCTTCTAGCGCGTCACGAAGCTGCTCCATGGCGGCCAGGCGCGCCCGCGACAGATAGCCGTAATAGGCCATCTGGCGCGACAGCTGACGGGGGTCGTCCTGATTGAGAAGCATTTTCAGGCGCGACTGGCTGCCGCTTCTGTACGCCATGGCCAGCTGCTCGCCCAACAGCCGGGCCTGTTCAGAAACCTGCCCGGCAAGCCGGGCCTGATGTGATTCAAGCAGCTCAATTTCATCACGAACAATGGCCAGGGCCGAGTCGGTTTGCGCTTGCGCACGCCGGGCATCGCCAACGGCGCGTTCGGCATCGGCAAGCGCTTTTGCCAGCCGGTCGCGGTCTTCAAGGGCACCATCGATGCGCGCCTGAATGCGGCTGATTTGCGCCCTGACTTCTTCCAGCTGCTGCTCCAGCGCCTCACGCTCGCTGTCCTGTCCCTGAACCGCTGCTGGCAGCAGCAGACAGGCCGCCAGCAGCGCTGCGGCAAGCCTTGTCGTCAGTGCATCAGCGTCCGGCTTCAATCGACTGCTATGAGGCTGCGGCCGGTCATGGCCGCCGGCTGCGGCAGGCCCAGCAGGGCAAGCAGGGTGGGCGCCATGTCGCGCAGGCTGCCGCCATCCTTGAGCTGCAGGCGGCGCGCGCCAAAATAAACCAGCGGCACCGGGTTGGTGGTGTGCGAGGTGTGCGGCTGGCCGCTGGCCGGATCGCTCATCTGCTCGACATTGCCGTGATCGGCGGTGATCAGCGCTTCGCCGCCGGCGCTTTCCAGCACCGGCAGAACTTCACCCAGCAGGCGGTCAACGGCTTCCACTGCCGCCACGGCCGCCGCCAGGCTGCCGCTGTGTCCGACCATGTCGGGATTGGCGACATTGCAGATGATGACATCGTGCTTGCCTGATTCTATGGCGGCAACCAGCTTCCGGCTCAGTTCAGGGGCGTTCATTTCAGGCTGCAGGTCGTAGGTGGCCACATCGGGGGAGGGCACCAGGCAGCGCGTTTCGCCATCAAACACCTGCTCATCGCCGCCGTTGAAAAAATACGTGACGTGGGCATATTTTTCGGTTTCGGCAATGCGCAGCTGGCGCAGTCCGGCTGCGGCCAGCTCGGCCCCAAAAAGATGCTCCATGCGGACGGGTTCAAAGGCGACGCTGACCGGCAGGCCGTCCAGATAGTGCGTCATGGTCAGCACGGCCGCCAGCTGTGGCTGTCTGATGTCGAATTCGGCAAACCCCGGCTCGGCCAGCGCACGTGCCAGCTGGCGGGCCCTGTCGGCGCGAAAGTTGATGAAAATGACCGCATCGCCGTCGTTCAGACGATGCCCGGTGCCGATTACTGTCGGCTTGACAAACTCGTCGTCCTCGCCGCGGGCGTAGGCATTTTCAAGCGCGGCCAGCGCGCTGTCGGCGGAAAACGCGGCCGATGCTTCGGCGATGGCGTTCCAGGCCTGCGCGGTGCGCTCCCAGCGCTGGTCCCTGTCCATGGCGTAGTAGCGTCCGCTGACGCTGGCAACCCGGGCACCGGGCGCGGATTCCAGCGCTTTTTCAAGCCGCTCCAGGGATGCGCGCGCACTGCGCGGCGGCACGTCGCGCCCGTCCAGAAACACATGCGCGGCGATCTGCTCTGCGCCGCGCGCCCGGGCTGCTTCCAGGGCGGCCAGGAAGTGGTCTTCATGGCTGTGCACGCCACCCGGCGACAAAAGCCCCATGATGTGCACACAGCCGTCGCTGTCCCGGGCCCGGTCAATGGCTTCGCACAGCGCCGGATTGGCCGCAAGGCTGCCGTCTTCAACAGCCTTGTTGATGCGCGTCAGATCCTGGTAGACGATGCGCCCGGCGCCCAGATTCATGTGGCCGACCTCGGAATTGCCCATCTGGCCGGCCGGCAGCCCCACCGCCTCGCCCGACGTTTCCAGCAGGGTGCGCGGCCGCTGCTTCCACAGCGGATCCCAGTTGGGGGTGCGCGCTGCTGAAATGGCGTTGTCCGGCGCCGCCTCGCGGTGCCCCCAGCCGTCCAGGATCAGCAGCATCAAAGGTCGCGGGTTAGACATGACGGAAGTGCTTTGGTGATTGCCTGCCGGCAATTATCCCACAGCTGTCGGGCGGAATGCTGGCAAGGAAGGGCCAGATCAAGGATAATGGGCTGTTTGGATTTTCAGCCGGACTGCTTGAATGCAACAGGTTTTTGAATTTGCGGGCAACCACATGGTGCTGACCGGCGCCCTGGTGATTGCGGTCATCGCGCTAGTGTTTCACGAAATCAGTCGACTGTTTCGGGCCTGGCAGGAGGTCAGCACGCTCGAGGCCGTGCGCCTGCTGAATCAGGACGACCCGCTGATTATTGACGTTTCCAGTGGCACCGACTTTGCGCGCGCCCATATCCGTGGCGCCGTTCATATACCGCCATCCCAGGTTCAAAGCGGCAACCGGTCGCTTTCCGGAGACAGGGACCGGCCGCTGCTGGTCTACTGCCGCAGCAACCAGGTGGCGCCGCAGATGGCCGGCCGGCTGACCAAAATGGGCTTCACCAGGGTGCACGTGCTGGCCGGCGGGCTGACCCGCTGGATCAGCGACAAGCAGCCGGTGACCCGCCCCGGCAAGGCGGCCGGCGCAGGCAAAAAGAAAAACAAGCGCAAGAGCGGCTGAATCCGAGCCTGTCCCTTTGGCAGAACCGGGCCAGCCCGCTCCAATCCATTCCACCGACCAATCAGGACAACCCAGGACAACCATGGCAGAACAACAGCAGGATGCACGACTGACCGTGCAGCACGTTTACCTCAAGGACGCTTCTTTTGAGGCCCCCAATGTCACCAAACTCGACCAGAAGGGCGGCGAGCCCCAGATTGATGTCAGCCTGTCGCAGCGCAGTGAGGATGCCGGCGAGGGCCGTCACCACGTTGTTCTGTCGGTGACCGTGACGTCCAGGCAGGGCGAGAACACCGCCTTTCTGTGCGAAGTCCAGTTCGGCGGCTTTTTCCACCTTGACGGCTTCGGCGAGCAGCACGTTCCCTATGTGCTCAACGTGCTGTGTCCTGATGTGCTGTACCCGTACTGCCGCTCGCAGATCGGCAGCCTGGTCAGCGCCGGTGGGTTTTTCCTGCCGCCGCTGCAGCCGGTCAACTTTGAGGCCATTTTCCGCCAGCGCCTCGAGGAGGCCCGGCAGCAGCAGCCCGACAGCCAGGAGCAATAGGCCGGCCCGCCATGACCGTTTCCACCGTTGCCGTACTGGGTGCCGGTTCGTGGGGCACCGCGCTGGGCATGCAGCTGGCCCGCACCGGGCACAGCGTGCGCCTGTGGGCGCGCGACCAGGCCCAGGCGGCCGCCATGCAAGACAGCCGGGTCAACCAGCGCTATCTGCCCGACTGCAGGCTGCCTGACAGTTTGCAGGTCAGCGCCGACCCGGATAAAACCTGCGCCGCTGCCGACCACATTCTGGTGGCGGTTCCCAGCCATGCTTTTGGCGCCACTGTCGAACGCATTGCAAAACACGTGACGGCCAAAACCGGGCTGGCCTGGGCCAGCAAGGGCTTTGAGCCGGGCACGGGGCGGCTGCTGCACGAGGTGGCCCGCGAGCTTGTCGGCGATCAAATTCCGCTGGCGGTGATTACCGGGCCGTCCTTTGCCCACGAGGTGGCCCGCGGACTTCCAACTGCAGTCACGGCAGGCGCCACCACGCCGGAATTTGGCCAGCTGTGGGCCGGGCTTTTGCACGGCTCCGGCTTCAGGGCCTATTACACCGCCGACCTGGTTGGCGCCGAGCTGGGCGGCGCCGTCAAGAATGTCATTGCCGTGGCCTGCGGCATGGCCGACGGGCTGGAGCTGGGCGACAATGCCCGCGCGGCCCTGATTACCCGCGGCCTGGCCGAAATGCGCCGCCTGGGGCGGGCACTGGGCGCCGAAGAAGATACCCTGATGGGGCTTGCCGGCGCCGGTGATCTGGTGCTGACCTGCACCGGCAACCTGTCGCGCAACCGTCGCCTGGGGCTGGCCCTGGGTGCGGGCCGCAGCGTTGACGAGGCCGTTGCCGAAATCGGCCAGGTGGTTGAAGGCATCAAGACGGCCGAGGAAGTGATGCGCCTGGCGCGCCGGGCCGGGGTGGAAATGCCCATCGCCGAGCAGGTGCACGGAATTCTCTACCGCGGCTGGAACGCCCGCAAGGGCGTCAGGGTGCTGATGGAGCGCCATCTGAAGCCCGAAGCCGATTGATTCAGGCATCTCTTGGAGGTTTGGAATTTTACTGGGTTGCTGGCCAGGCCAGGAAAAGCTCTTTTCAGTCTTTGCGAACAAAGTCACACAGGATTTCCAACTGAAAGTTGGATCACGCCTTGTGACATTTCTTTAGTTCAGTCTTTAGTTCAGTCTTTAGTTCAGTCTTTAGTTCAGTCTTTAGTTCAGTCTTTAGTTCAGTCTTTAGTTCAGTCTTTAGTTCAGTCTTTAGTTCAGTCTTTAGTTCAGTCTTTAGTTCAGTCTT
>DATGSU010000106.1:0-3983 GCA_035302305.1 Wenzhouxiangella sp.
CGCGAACAGGCCGCCTGAACGATTCTGCCGCCCGCTCTGGGCTATAATTTCACCGGGCCGGACAGCATGCTGTTCGGCCAAACACCAAACAGCAGGTTTACGGGAAACCGGTGCAAATCCGGTGCTGCCCCCGCAACTGTAAGCGGCATCAACACTTTTGATGTGACTGAATACAACCACTTCGGCCCGTGCCGGGGGAAGGTTTCAGCCCGACTGTTTCAAGTGAACGGTCGCCGCCAGCCAGGAGACCGGCCTGCCGCACCAACAAGTCATCAGCCGGATTGCGGCGGGCAATCGGGAGTCTTGATAAATGCCGCATGCAGCCGGCAGCTTCCTGACCACTCCCTCCTGTCCGCCTCCGGCCACCGCGCGGGTGAGCGCCAGGAGATAAAATGCACAAGTCAATTCTGTATTCAGGTCTGGCGGCAGCCGGCCTGGTATTCGCGGCACCGGTTACAGCCGCCGACAATTTTGAAGGTGAGCCCATTGTGGTCACGGCCAGTCGCAGCGAACAGGCTGATGCCGGGCTGGCGCGTTCATCCGTCATCAGCCGCGAACAGATCGAACACAGCCAGGCTCCCGACCTGCTTGAGCTTTTGCGTCTTGAAGCAGGTCTGGATGTTGCCCGCGGCGGCGGCCCCGGCTCACAGACGTCGGTCTTCATGCGCGGCAGCAACTCCAACCACATGCTGGTGCTGATCGATGGCGTGCGCGCAGCCGCCGCCGGCACCGGCGCCTTTACCTGGGAGTCCATGGATCCGGACATTGTTGAGCGCATTGAAATCGTGCGCGGCCCGCAGGCCGCCCGCTGGGGATCCGACGCCATAGGCGGCGTGATCCAGATCTTTACCCGCACGCCTGATGGAGCACACATGCGCGGCGCCTGGGGCCGCTATCGCGATCGCAGCGTGTCGGCCGCCGTTGGCAGCGCACCTTTCTCGTTGGGTGCCAGCGTGCGCAAGGTCGAAGGGTTTTCCGCCCAGAACGAACGCGGCTTTTCCTACGACCCCGACAACGACGGTTTCGAAAACGCCAGCCTGACCATGGGCGGAGAATACAGCCTTGCAGCCGGCGAGCTTTCATGGAGCATGCGCGGCAACGATGGCCAGGTGGAGTTTGACCAGGGTGTGTCCGACATTCAAAGCTGGTCGGCCGTGACCACCTACAAACACAACCCTGGCGAAAACTGGCGCTGGCAGGCTTCTGCCGGCCTGTTGCGCGACCGGCTTGATACCGAAACTCCCTTTGGCGAGTCGAGCACTCAAACGCGAAGGACGCAGGCCAGCGTTCAGGCCGAGCGCGGCATTGGCGCATACTCCCTGTGGCTGCTGGGCATGGACAGCTGGCACGAGTCGGGCTACAGCAGCGACAACTGGTCAGGCGACCGCTACAACATTGGCGCCTGGACGGGTCTGGAAGGCAGCAACCAGGCTTTTGACTGGGAAGCCAGCCTGCGTGGTGACAAGGATGAGCACTTCGGTTCGGCGGTTACCGGCAACCTGGCGGCCGGCTGGCGACCAGCAGACGACTGGCGTCTGTTTGCGCGCCTCGGCAAGGCTTTCCGGGCACCCGATTTCAACCAGCTGTACGCCCAGGGTTTTGGCGGCCTTTACGCCGGCAACCCCGACCTTGATCCCGAAAAGTCCCGCTCGGGCGAAATCGGCGCAGACTGGCATTTCACCACCGGGCAGACGCTGGGACTGAGCCTGTACGAAACTCATATCAGCGATCTGATCGACTTTACCGGCCCCGACATGCAGGCAATCAACGTCGAACGCGCGCGCATACACGGCGCCGAACTGACTTACAGTCACACCACGCAGCACTGGCACACCCAGGCAGCCCTGACCTGGCAGGATCCTGAAAACCGGGATACAGGTGAACAGCTGCTCAGACGGGCCAAAAACAAGGCATCGGCCGCGCTTGACTACAAGTTTTCCGATGGTGCCTGGGCTGGAATCGAGCTCAGCCACACGGGGCGGCGCCCGGACGCCGGCGGCATTGACCTGAGCAGCATCACTCTGGTAAACCTGCGGGCCGGAAAGCCGCTGGGGGACGGTTTTCGCATTGAGGGACGGCTTGAAAACGCCACTGACCGAAATTACGAGCCGCTGTATGGCTTCAATGCCGCCAGGCGCTCACTGTTTGTTGCGCTAAGCTGGCAACATTGATTTGACCGGAGCCTGCGAGGCCAAGCCTCGCAGGCTCGAATCGGAAAAGCTGCGCTTCAGGCCACTCTGTTGCGGCCTTTGGCCTTGGCCTGATAAAGTTGCCTGTCAGCCACTTGCAGCAAATCAGCCGGCATTCTCATCTGTGCGGTCCATGCTGCAACACCGGCTGACAGCGTGACCGATTGCCGGGCATCCATTTCGATCATGACAATATCGGCGCACTGGTTTTGTACTGCAATGCGCAGGTCATCGGCAATGGCCAGGGCTGCCTGGTAACCGGTGTCGGGCAGCAGCACCAGAAACTCCTCGCCACCGATTCTGGCCAGGGTATCGCTGTCACGCACACGTTGCTGCAAAACCCTGGCGACCTCGCGCAACACCTTGTCGCCATTCAGGTGGCCATAACGGTCATTGATCCGCTTGAAATGATCCAAGTCCAAAATCAATGCCGAAAACTCATGGCTGAAATCCCGTCTGGCCCGAGCCACTTCCTTGGACAGCATCTCCATGGCAAAGCGACGATTGTACAGACCGGTCATCGCATCCCGGACCAGGCCTTCGTACATTGCATGGTGATAGCTGGCTTCGTAGCTGCTGTCGATCACACACTTGAAAATTGTTTGCGCTACTCGCACCTGGTCGCCATCGAGAAGCTCTGCCTCTTTCGCCGGCTTGTCATTGACAAAGGTTCCATTGGTAGAGTCCAGGTCCCTGACCCAAAGCGAGCTTTCAGCACGAAACAGCTGACAATGCCGACGTGATACACCTGTGCTGCTGATCTGGAAATCGGCATCTGCGGAACGGCCGATGGTGACAGGTGATGCGCCAATAGTCAGACAGGCACCCAAGCGATCACCACGGATTACAAACAGGCTGGACTGGAAGTCACCCGGCTTGGTTGTGCCGGATGAATATACAAGGGTTCTGTCACATCCGGTGTCAAAAGTCCCTGAACGCCTCATGTCTGGATCCGTTTTGCCGGGCACGGTCAGATCTTCTCCTGTCGACTGACTGATGCAGCCGATCCCTTTTTTGCAGCAGCCACCTTGTTGTCGTCCGGGCCCGCTTGCCCGGCATACCCGCTGCCGCCAACAACACAATCACGTGATGCCGCTCACGACTTGCCGGTCTCTTGAGAGAGCAAGAACGATCATCATAGCATGAGCAGCAGCCACATCAAGCGCATTGAAAAAATGCGCAGCCCGCGTAGCGTCATGCGCGCCGGTACAGCCACAAAGTGATCAGAACAGGCCGGTTTCCAACAGCGCTTCTTCACTCATCATGGCCTGGCTCCAGGGCGGATCAAACACCATCTTCACATCAACCTTTCTGACGGTGGGAATACGGCTGAGTCGTTCCTGAACATCGGCAACAATGATCTCGCCCATGCCGCAGCCCGGCGCCGTCAGGGTCATTTCCATCTCGACATGACGGGTTTCGTCATCAATCACCCTGATATCACACCTGTACACCAGCCCAAGATCAACAATGTTGATGGGGATTTCCGGATCGAACACGGTCTTGAGCTGCTCGACCACAATGTCTTCAAAGTCTTCATTGCTGGCGTTGTCGGGCACCACCGGCGGCGGCGGGGGCTCCTTGCCTATGGCATCGGCGTCATCGCCGGCAATGCGAAAAAGACGCCCTTCGACGTACA
This sequence comes from Wenzhouxiangella sp., assembly GCA_035302305.1. Classification (GTDB taxonomy): domain Bacteria; phylum Pseudomonadota; class Gammaproteobacteria; order Xanthomonadales; family Wenzhouxiangellaceae; genus Wenzhouxiangella. The sequence goes on from DATGSU010000106.1 coordinate 3,829, forward strand.
CGGTAAAGCTGCCGCCCAGCTGCTGGGTGATGTAGCCGATGGTGCCGGCGGGAAGCTCGACCGGCGACCCTTCAGGAACGATCACGGCAGCGCAGTCGCGCTCAAATTTGACCGGGGTATAGGAATTGCCAAACATGGCCTCACCGATACAGGAT
>DATGSU010000107.1:0-10915 GCA_035302305.1 Wenzhouxiangella sp.
AAAACCCACTGCCCATATTAGATTTGCAAGCATTGGAAATGCCACCATAATGAATATTTCCACTGCAATTAGGGTTATAATTACCACCGTTTGCCAGATCATCCGGCATATAACCCCAGCGCATCGACCCGGAATCATCAATAATAAACAGCAGGTTGGGCGGCACGCCAAGGGAGGTGGCCACTGGCAAGTTGGACGGGCCGCGCTCGCCGGCTGCCTGCACGGGCGATGAGCCCGCCGCAAACAGCAGCGCCGCAAGCACAAGGCTGAAAACTGGTTTAAATCGTGTCATAGCTGGATTTCTCCGTGCCGTTAACCTGACCTGAATGCATCAGGGCCAGTAAAAAATGGACTGCACCGCTGCCGGTGCTTCAGGGTCTTCATCATCGGGCTTGGGAATGGTTCCAATGGTCAGAAAGAAGTTGTCGCCAAATGTGCCGTCCGACCTGTCAATGGGCCGGCAGGGCGAACCGTAAACCGTGTCGGTTGCCGGATCGTACTCGCTGCGCAGGGCCGCAATGCAAAAGTACTCATCGTCCTGCTCAAAGCAGAACTGATCGCCGCCAAAGCGGTCCTGGCCAAGCTTCCAGCCGGTCAGCGTGCAGTTATTGCGTGAGTCGATGCCGCCTATGCCTTCGGCGACCATGCGCCACGAAATGGGCTGCACGCCCAGCCCGCCGGAGCCGCCCTCAACATGCCTGACAAGCCGCTTTTCGACGCCGCGCAGGTTTCCTTCGGCCGTCTGAAACGCCACGTTGGATTGCGAGACGTTGCCGGCCATGCGCTCCTGCATCACGGCGGTGTTGCTGGAGCTGAGGCCAATAATGGTGAGCAGCAGCAAAAAGATGAGGCCGATAATGAGCGCCACGCCTTTTTGCTTTGAATGATTGGCAAAAAACCTGTTTACTACTGGCACTCCCTGCCTCCTAGTCTCTTTCAATCATGACCTGCTGGTTGCGCAGGCCCACGGTAAGGTGAAACAGCTGCCGCATGCGCATGTCCTTCGGCGCGTTGAACGTCATTCCGCCCAGTTCAAAGCTCTGTGCCTCCGGCTGGCGCCCGGCGCCCATGCTCTCTGATGAGCGCATCAGCACGCTTAGACGCGCGGCAATCACATAGCGCCACAACGGCACTTCGGCGGCCGTGTACCAGTAGTCGACGGTTTCACCGTTGCCTTCTATGGGGTCGCTGTAGCCATACAACACCTGCAGGTTTTCAACGCCACCTGCCAGTTCCTCTATCTGGACATTGTCTGGCCCGCGGCTCAAATCGGCACGGTACAGGCCGGGCTCGGTGTAGTCGCTTTCATCATCTTCGTCAGGAAAGCCAACAAAGTAGGCGTATATTCTGGCGCTGTAGACTTGGGCGGTTTCGTCGTAGGCAGTTGCCCACATTTCGCTGCTGCCCGGGTCTATGTTCGCCCCGCTGCCGCAGGAGCCGGTATTGGCGCGCAGCGTGTCGGCCCCATCCGTGTTGAAAAACACATCGCTCTTGCTGCAGCTGGTGATCATTGTCAGCCTGCCCTGCAAGTCATGCGCCCTGTTCAGCGTCAAAAAATCACCGTCCGGCACCTGCCGGCCTGCCGGCCATAGGCCGTCAACGGGAACCATGCGCCTGACCACCACCACGTCGGTGCCCTTGACCACCCTGTCCTCCAAAAAGTCCGGCAATGGCAAGGAGATTTCTGCGCCACCGCTCCGGTCGGGGTTTGTCAGCCGCATGGTCCACTGATTGGCGCCTGCGGAAGCGGGATATTCTTCGCCATTGAAGGAATCTCGTGGACCGGTCTCAGAGTATTCCCAGCCGACAATGGGGCGATCCCAGCGGTCGATGCCTGTGTGAGCATCGGAGGCAAAGGAGTAGATCGCGTTGTAGTTGGGGCAGCTTTCATTCAGATGGTTTCTGGGCGAGGGCTTGCCGGCGCAAAAGCCGTATGAGCCCAGCCCGCGAAATTCATCCTTGATGAGCTCGAAGGCAAAACGTGCGTTTTCCTGCACATTGGCCATGGCCGAGGTGCTCATTTGCGTGGCGCGGCTGCCAACAAACAGCTGGATAACGGCCCCAACCACAACAATGCCCAGGGTAATGGCAACCAGCAGCTCGGCAACGCTGAACCCGCCCTGCCGGGTGTGTGCCCTGTGTTTGTGAAAAAGATTCAGCATGCTTTTACGGCCTTCATATCCGGGTCTCAAAGACTATTTTTTCTTCACCATCGGCATCCTGCAGCCGCTCTTCTTGCCAGCTGACCTCGATGATGATTTTTCCGTCGCTGCAGTTGACCTCGTTTGCGAACCGGGCGCTCACCTGGCCTCCAGGCAGCTGGCTGCCGACTGTTTCTTTAGCTGTGTCCATATCGGGTATAAGACAATGCTCAAGCGCCCAGGCCTGGTTGGCGCGGGTAAAGTCGGCGATTTCGTAGGCGGCATTGATTGCCTGGGTGCGAAAATAGGCCGCCTGGCTGGACTGCAGCGATGTGCCCTGCAGGGCGGCCAGGCCGAGCAGGCCTATGGACAGCACCAGCACGGCCACCAGCACTTCGACCAGCGTCAGCCCGCGCTGCCGCAGCGGCCGGTGTGCATATGCAGATATGGGGAACCTGTAATTGATCATGGCGCGCACTTCAAGGGTTTGGTGTTGACCTGCCCGGCAAGGTTGATGTCAACATCACGGGCGTTGGGCGGATAATCTCCCGACCGGCAATCGTTCTGCAGTCCTTCGGTGCGAATTTCAAAAGTTACGGTTTTGTCGCCGTCAATTTGTCCACGCCTTGAGAACACAACCTTGTCCACATCCTCGTCTTCACTGTCCCCGGCGCCGATCTTGATGTTTTCGGAAACGGACGGCCACACGCGCAGGCGTTCGCCTTTGTCATCAAGCACCAGCCAGCCCTGGTGCCAGTCGCTGCCGCACACCGGCGTGTCGGCGGCTGTGTCGCTGGCGCACACAACAATCTTTTTCTTGCGTTTGACGGCCTCGGAACGAGCGAGCTGAAGCGCCGTAACCAGGCCATTCGAGGTATTGGTCATCTGGTTTCTTTTGACCAGATCCCGGAAGTTGGGCACTGCAATGACCAGCAGCGCGGCGGTAATCGTAACCACTATGAGAAGCTCGATTACGGTAAAGCCGCGGCTGGCCTGTTGACAGGTTGGCTGTTTCACGGTTGGGCCTGGTTCCGTTGGTTTGATCTGATTCAACATATATTCAATGTCGGCTGCAGGGGCAAGCGGTTTTGGACAGGCGGGCGGTTATTTTCGACAGACGGCACAAAAGGCCGGCAAAACAAAAGCCACCGGCTGCATTCAGGCGGTGGCTTTGCATGGTTTTGTCTGCCGTGGCTGAGCTGCGGCGCAGCTGCCCGGCGGCAGGCGCCTACTTTTTGGCGTAGCGCTGCTTGAAGCGGTCGACGCGGCCGCCGGAGTCCATGATCTTGTGCTTGCCGGTGTAGAACGGATGCGACTTGCTCGACACTTCAACCTTGACCAGCGGGTATTCGTTGCCGTCTTCCCACTTGATGGTTTCCTTGCTCTGAATGGTCGAACGCGTCTTGAAGATCAGGTCGCTGGACACGTCCTGAAAGACAACTTCGCGGTATTCGGGATGGATATCGGCTTTCATGCTCGCGATTCCTGCACTGATATAACTGAAAGTAGCCGGCTATTGTGATTTATTCCGCAGCAAAATGCAAGCGCAACACCAGGCAGTCAAACCCGCGGGCGCGCTGCAGGACTGCCTGCCCCGGCCACCCGGAACACGGGCCGCCGGCCGGCGCCCGGATTGACATGATGAACGCCGGGGCGACATATTGGTCTATATACCTGCAGAACATGCTTCGACGTCGTCTTGACGAGGAGGTTCCAATGCGTGGTCTGATTGGTCTTTTTGCCCTCCTTGCTGCCGCGGCCCTGCTTGCCGGCTGTGCCAGCATTTCCGAACACCGCTCGCCCACCACACAGGACAGCCGCTATATTTCCGCGGTTGAGCACAAGGCGCGCATTCAGGGCGTTGAAGTCAGGTGGGTCAACCCGCCCCGCAAGCCGCGCCGGAAGAACGAGGATTCCGACGGCTAAAGCTCCAGCGGGTCCATGTCCACATGCCAGCGCGCGCGGCGCGCTGACGGCAGGCGGTGGAGCGCGGGCAGGGACTGCCACAGGTGGTGCGCGAGGCGCGGACGCGACTGCGCCTGCAGCCACAGCTGAAACCGCCAGTAGCCGCCGCGCCGCTCCAGAATGGCCGGCAGCGGGCCGATGATTTCCACTTCCCGAGTGGCCAGAACAGCACGTGCTTCGCGCAAAAACCGCCGGGCGGCTTCGGCATCATGCGCCTGGGCGCGCACCAGGGCCAGCGCGCGCGCGGGCGGCAGCAGGGCATCGCGGCGCTCGGCCAGCAGCGGCCTGACCCAGTTCAGATAGTCTTTTTCCAGCAGCGACTGCACCAGGGCGTGTTCGGGGTGGCGGGTGAGCAGCAGAAACTCTCCGCCGCCGGCGCCGCGCCCGGCCCGACCCGACACCTGGGCCACCGTCTGGCCCAGCCGCTCGGGCGCGCGAAAGTCGGCGCTGAACAGCGCCTGGTCCACATCAATCACCGCCGCCAGGGTGACATTGGGCAAGTGATGGCCCTTGGCGAGCATTTGCGTGCCGACAAGAATGCACGGCTGGCCGGTGCGCACTTCTTCGAGCAGGCTTTCAAAATCATGCTTGCCGCTCATGACATCACGGTCGACGCGGCGCACGGGCACGTCGGGAAACGCCTCGGCCAGCTGCTCTTCAAGCCGCTCGGTGCCCAGGCCCAGGGCAAACAGGGACGGCGACTGGCAGTCGGGGCAGCGCGGTGGCTCGCGCCTTTGGCTGCCGCAGTGGTGGCATTTGAGCCAGCGGTCGTGGCGATGCCAGGTCAGATGGGCGCTGCAGCGCTGGCAGTCGGCCTGCCAGCCGCATTCGCTGCACATCAGCACCGGCGCATAGCCGCGCCGGTTGCGGTAGACAAGCGCCTGCCCGCCCCGGCCGAGGTGCTTTTGCAGCGCCGACAGCAGCTGCGGATGAACGGCCGACTTGCTGCCGCGCTGGTCGATGACGTGCAGCCGGGGCGGCCGGGCGGCCCCGGCGCGGCGCGGCAGCTCAAGCAGCGTGTAGCGTTGCCGGTCGACGTTGTGCAGGCTTTCAAGCGAGGGCGTGGCCGAGCCGAGAACAACGGGAATGTTTTCCTGGCGGGCGCGCAGCACGGCCACATCGCGGCCGTGGTAGCGCGCGCCTTCGGCCTGCTTGAACGAGCTGTCGTGTTCCTCATCCACCACGATGAGCCCGGGGCGCAGCAACGGCAGGAACACCGCCGAGCGGGTGCCGACAACAACCCGCGCCGTGCCCGAGCGGGCCGCCTGCCAGGTGGCCAGGCGTTCGCCCTCGCTGAGCCCGGAATGGTACAGCCAGGCAGCGCAGCCCAGGCGCGCCTCTATGCGCCGCACCAGCTGGGGCGCCAGGCCGATTTCGGGCGCCAGCACCAGCACCTGGCGGCCGGTTTGCAGAATTTGACGCGCAATGCGCAGATAGACTTCGGTTTTTCCGGAGCTGGTGACGCCGGCCAGCAAAAACACGTGAAAACCGCGCCGCCGGCGCAAAACGGCGGCGGCCGCGGCGCGCTGCCCGGCGTTGAGTTCCGGGCCTGCTCTGGGCGCGGCCGGCGGCGGGTGATGCAGGGCTTCGACCAGCCCCGCTTTTTTCATGCTGGCCAGCACCTGCGTGCTGGCGCCGCTGAGCTCGCGCAGCCTGGCCACCGCCAGCGGGCCGTCGAGCAGGTGTTTGCGCACCTCGGCCTGGCGCGGCGCGCGCTTGAGATCGGCAGCGCGCCCCTGTTCCGTCAGGCTTAAAAAGGACGGCGGTGGCGGCTGGAAGGGCCTGGTGCGCCGCAGCGCGCCGGGCAGCAGCAGGTTGACCAGCTCGCCGGGCGCGAAAATCCAGTAGCGCTTGACGCGCCGGGCCAGCTCCAGCTGGTCGGGCGTTATCAGTGCGGGGTCGAGAACGCGCTCGATGGGCTTGAGCGCGGCCCGGTGGCGGGCATCGGGCGGGCCGTGTTCAACCACCAGCCCGACCAGCCGGCGGCGCCCGAAAGGCACCAGCACGCGGCTGCCCACAGGGGGCAGCGCCTGGCCAGCCGGCGGCAGATAGTCGAACAGCTGCGGCAGCGGCACGGGCACCGCCACGCGCGCGACCGGCGCTGCTGTGTCGCTACGGGCGCCGGTGGCGCAAGCCACGAGCCGCTCAGTCCTTGAGGTGGTGGGCCAGCAGCTGCTTGCGGTCGAGCGCGATAAGGTCGGCCATGATGCGCGCGGATTCTTTCAGGAAAAGATCGGGCCCGTCGTCCTCGTCGTCCTCCTCTTCCTCATCCGTCACGGCCGGTTCTTCGGGCTGCTCGCCGGCTTCCAGCGCCAGCTCGTTGGAGCGGCCAAGCTTGCGCTTGCGGCGCGCTTCGGCCTTTTCCATCTTTTCGCGGCGCACCGATTCAAGCAGCGACAGCACGCCGTGGTCCTCTTCGGCTTCCCATTCGTCGATCTCTTCGATGAGCTCGGCCAGCTCCTCGTCGGTTTGCAGGCGCAGCTCGTGACGGCTGCGGGCCTGCTCGATGAGCGGCGCCAGGTCGGCCATGGGCTCGAACTCCACGGCATCGATCTGCGCCCAGGGCATGGCGTAGTCAAGCGCGCTTTCGCCATATTCATCGGAATCACCCGGGGTGGGCAGGCGGATGTCGGGAATGACGCCCTTGTTTTGGGTGGAGTCGCCAATGACCCTGTAAAACTGCGCCATGGTGACCCGCAGATGGCCCAGCTTGTCGCTGCGGCTTGAGGTGAAGTTGTTCAGATCAACCAGGTTTTGAACCGTGCCCTTGCCAAAGGTGGGTTCGCCAATGACCACGCCGCGGCCGTAGTCCTGGATGGCGCCGGCAAAAATTTCCGACGCCGAGGCGCTGTGCCGGTCAACGAGCACGCCCAGCGGGCCGTCCCAGGCCATGCCCGGTTCGTTGTCCGATTTCAGATCGACCTTGCCGCGCGAGTCGCGCACCTGAACCACCGGGCCGGTGTCGATGAACAGCCCGGTCATGGTGGTGGCCTCAACCAGGGCGCCGCCGCCGTTGCCGCGCAGGTCGATGACCAGGGCGTCCACGTCTTCCTTCTTGAGTTCGGCAATGAGCCGGCGCACATCGCGGGTGCTGGAACGATAGTCGGGCTGGTTGCGCGTGCGGCCTTCAAAGTCGACGTAGAACACCGGCACGCTGATGACGCCGATGCGGCGCACATCATCGCTGCCGCCGTCGCCCGGCACCTCGATGACATCGCTGCTGGCGGCCTGCTCCTCGAGCTTGACCTCGTTGCGCTCCAGCTTGATGATTTCGGACGGCCCGCCCAGCCCGGTTTCGGCCGGCAGAACCTCCAGCCTGACAACGGTGCCGCGCTCGCCGCGAATCTTTTCAACCACGTCGTCGAGCCGCCAGCCTATGACATCGGTGATTTCACCGTCCTCGCCCTGGCCGACGCCAACCACGCGGTCCTTGGGCTTCAGCCGACCGTCCAGGTCGGCCGGACCGCCCGGAATGACCTCGACAATGGTGGTGTATTCGGAGTCGCGCTGCAGCAGGGCGCCGATGCCTTCCAGCGACAGGCGCATGGAAATTTCGAAGTTTTCCGAGCTGCGCGGCGACATGTACGTGGAATGCGGCTCTATGGACTGCGAAAACGCATTCATGAACAATGAAAAAACATCATCGCTGTTGAATTCATGCATGCGCCGCTGCAGGTTTTCGTAGCGCTCGGTCAGCTTTTCGGCAATTTCGTCGCTGTCCTTGTCGGCCAGCTTGAGCTGCAGCCACTCGTTCTTGACGCGCTTGCGCCATATTTCGTCCAGCTCGTCCTTGTCTTCGGCCCAGGGCTCCTCGCGGCGATCAAAGCGGTAGCTTTCGTCCACTTCAAAGTCAAATTCGCCGTCGAGCAGCCCCAGCGCATATTCGATGCGCTCGTCGCTGCGGGTCAGATAGCGATCGAATATTTCGTAGGCCGGCGCCAGCCGGGCGGCCTTTACGGCCTCTGCCAGGGTGTTTTCGTACTTTGAAAAATCCTCGACATCGGCGGCCGTAAAGTAAATGCGGTTGGGGTCGAGGGTGGTCAGGTACTGCTCGAAAACCCGCTGCGAAAGCTCTTCATCAATTTTCGGCTTGCGGTAGTGAAAGCGCGTCATGAACTGCGACGTGAGCTGGCTGGCGGTCATGTGCCGGGCTTCGGGCGTCAGGCTTGTGGTGCTTTCGCCGCCGGCGCTGGCGTAGCCAAAGGGCTGCTGCAGCAAAAAAGCCGCAAGCGCCACGGCAAACACAACGAGAGTCAGACGAAAAATAGTGGTTTTCATGTCAGCTGAGACCGGATCAGGCCGCGGAAGTTTTGTCAATGCCAGGCATGGAACTGCTGCCCCTGTGGATATGGTAACCCATTGTTTGACCAAACGAAGCCGCCAGTCCCTCGGCCATGTTCTGCCAGCTGATGACGCCCGGCCCGTCAACGCAGTCGGCCACCTGGGTCATGTGCAGGCCGGCAAAGCCGCACGGGTTGATGAACGAAAACGGCGTCAGGTCCATGTCGATATTGAACGCCAGGCCGTGGTAGGTGCAGCCGCGCCTGACCTTGAGCCCTATGGAGGCAATCTTGGCGCCGCCCACAAACACGCCCGGCGCCTTTTCCTTGCGCCCGGCGTCCACGCCCAGCCCGGCCAGCTGGTCGATGACGGCCTGCTCCAGGCCCCTGACCAGCTGACGCACGCCGGTTTTGCGACGCGGCAGGTCGAGCAGCGGATAGGCCACCACCTGCCCGGGGCCGTGATAGGTTACCTGCCCGCCGCGGTCGGTTTGCACCACGGGAATATTGCCGGGGTTGAGCAGATGCTCGGGCCGCCCGGCCAGCCCCTGGGTAAATACGGGATCGTGCTCAACCAGCCACAGCTCGTCGGCGCTGGACGCATCGCGCGCGCTGGTCAGCGCCTTCATTGCGGCCCAGACTTTTTCATAGGGCTGGCGCCCCAGATTGCGCACGATCAGCTTGTCCATGGTCTCCTCTTTAAAACAATTGTCCTGGCCCACGCCGCAAAAACTACAGCGTCATTCTTACCGCCGGCAAATCCTTGAGCTCGCCGTAAATGGTCTCGAGCTGCTCCCTGGACTGCGCCTCGATGACCACGGTAATGCTTTCGTAGCGCCCGGTGCGGCTGGGCCGAATGCCCACCTCGTCCTCAGCAGGCAGCTCGGCGTGGCGGCCGATAACGTCCAGCACGTCGCGCAGGGCGTTTTTGCCGGTTTCCACCATGGCCTTGACCGGCCAGCGGCGCGGAAAGGTCAGCGGATCGTCGCTCTTCTCCGTCATGAGTCCTTTCCAAACAGCCCGCCAACCCACAGCCGCACGGCGTCCATGCTGCGGCCGAAAAACCCGGCGGGCTCAACGCCTTCCAGCGCCACCAGCGGCCGCCGGATCAAATCGTCGTCGTCGAGCGAGATGACCAGCTGGCCAACACGGTCGCCCGGCTCAAGCGGGGCCACCAGCCGGCTGTCAACTTCCAGGCGCGCTTCCAGCGCATCATAGCGCCCGCGCGGAATGGTGACGAACAAATCGTCGTCGACGCCCAGCGCCACATGGTTGCTTTCGCCCTTCCAGATTCTTTCGGCGCTGAGCTCGTCGCCGCTTTCATACAGCTGGTAGGTTTCAAAAAACCTGAAGCCGTAGTTGAGCAGGGCCTGGCTGTCGGCCGCGCGCGCCTCCTCGCTTTCGGTGCCCATGACCACCGCCACCAGGCGCATGCCGTCGCGCATGGCGGATGTGGCCAGGCAGTAACCGGCCGAATCCGTGTGGCCCGTCTTGAGCCCGTCCACCGACGGGTCGCGCCACAGCAGCCGGTTGCGGTTGTGCTGGCGAATGCCGCCAAAGGTGAATTCACGCTGGGAATACCATTCGTAGTATTCGGGAAAATTGGCGATGAGCGCCGCCGCCAGCGTGGCCACATCGCGCGCGCTGGTGTACTGGTCGGGGTGCGGCAGGCCGGTGGCGTTGGTGTAATGGGTGTTTTCCAGGCCCAGCTTGCGGGCCGTCTCGTTCATCATGCCGGCAAACACTTCTTCGGTGCCGCCCACGTGTTCGGCCAGCGCCACCGAGGCATCGTTGCCCGACTGGATAATGACGCCCTTGAGCAGGTCTTCGATGGTCACGCTCTTGCCCACCTCGATGAACATGCGCGACCCCTGGGTGCGCCAGGCCTTTTCCGACACCAGCACCTCGTCGGTCAGCGACAGGCTGCCGCTGGCCAGCTCGCCAAACACCACGTAGCTGGTCATCAGCTTGGTGATCGAGGCGGGCTCAACGTGCTTGTCGGCGTCGTGCTCGGCAATGGTGGTGTTGCTGTGAAAATCGATCAGAATGTAGCTGTCGGCGCCCAGCGATGGCGCGCCGGGCACCTTGGGCTGGGCAAAAGAGCTGGCGCCCAGGCTCAGCAGCAGCGCGGCCAGAACAAGCGCGGGGCCGTGTTCAAGCCATGGTTTCGGCAGGCGTGCAAAAAATTTGTTCATAAGTGAAAGCACTGTGTTGAAAGAATGGGGTCAAGGATAAACGTAGCGCGGCTGTCCCAGGCCAAGCCTTGTAATTTGTTCCACTGCGGAAATGGCCTTGTCGGCGTTCTTGACGGGGCCAAGGCGCACGCGCCACAGGCGGCCGGCCCGGGTGCGCGCACGGCTGATGCTGACCGGCTTGAGGCCGGCGCGCCTGAGCTCCCTTTCAAGGTTTTTCGCGCGCGCCTTTTCGGAAAATGCGCCGGCCTGGATATAAACCGGCAGGCTGGCCGGGCGCGGCGATGTGCCGTGGCCGTCGCCAAAGGTAATGGCGCGCACCTCGACCGGGGCCGTG
>DATGSU010000108.1:0-2499 GCA_035302305.1 Wenzhouxiangella sp.
CATTTGCCCGAAGGGCAGGACGCCATTTCGCCGGCCACCTTTGAAGACCTGCACACGGTGGAGGATTTTGCCCGCTTTGCCGACCGGGTGCGCGAACTGACCGGCGGCATTCCGGTGGGCTTCAAGCTCAGCGCCCAGCACATCGAAAAGGACGTTGAGTTTGCCGTGCGCGCCGGCGCCGATTACATCATTCTCGACGGTCGCGGCGGCGGCACGGGCGCGGCCCCGCTGATGTTCAGGGACCATATTTCCGTGCCCACCATTCCGGCCCTGGCCCGCGCGCGTCGCTGCCTGGACCAGCTGGGCGCCAGCGGCCGGGTCACGCTGATCATCACCGGCGGGCTGCGCACGCATGTGGATTTCATCAAGGCGCTGGCCCTGGGCGCCGACGGCGTGGCGCTGGCCAATTCAGCCATGCAGGCGGTCGGCTGCATTGGCGCCCGCATCTGCCACACCAACCGCTGCCCCACCGGCGTGGCCACTCAAGACCCCAAGCTGCGCCGCCTGCTCAAGGTTGAGCCGGCCGCCCGTCAGCTGGGCACCTTTCTCGACGCCAGCGTGGCGCTGATGAAAGTCATGGCGCGCGCCTGCGGCCACGACCGGCTCGACAAGTTCAGCAAGCATGATCTGGCCAGCTGGCACAGGGACATGGCCGAACTGGCGGGCATCCAATGGTCGGGGTTTGGCAATTAATCGGGCGCTATTTTCTTGAAACAAAGCCGCTGCCGCGCACATAGAAGCGCAGCGGCTTTTTGGCCCATTCACCGGCGTAGTCCACGCCAATGCGCGGGCGGCTGACGATCTCGATTGCCGGCTCGCTTGGCGGGCGCAGCAAAAACAGCTCGTCACCGCACAAGTCCGCGCCGTAGTGGCGCAGGTCTATGCCCATGGCCTTGCACAGCCGGCCGGGCCCGTGGGTGTTGTCGCCCAGGTTGCACACCGGCTCGAGCGCGCGCAGCAGCACGGCCGTGCCGCTGTCCTCCGGCCCGGTCACCACGTTCATGCAGTGGTGAATGCCGTAAATCAGATAGACATAGGCATGACCGGGCGGGCCGAACATGACCGCGGTTCTTTTTGTGCGCCCCCTGGACGTATGGGCCGCCAGGTCTCCGGGCCCGAGATAGGCTTCCACCTCGACAATCCGCCCCGCCCTGCAGCGCCCGTCAGCGCGGTGCACCAGCCACTTGCCCAGCAGCTCGCGCGCCACCGTCACCGTGTCGCGGTTGTAAAACCCGCGCGGCAGTCGGGCACCTTCATCGATTTCCCGACAGTTGCCATTCATTGCTGCCAGCAGCCACTCCTGCCTGTCCACGGCCTTTCAATTGATTCATGCCGTTCATTGTGCATACGTTCTGTCCCGCAGATATAATGAATTGCAAATGCAATACGTGGAGTGCTTTCATGAAAACCTCAAACATTCCGTCCCTTAGAGTAACGCCCGAATTTCGCCATGAGGTTGAAAATGCACTGCATGAAGGAGAATCCCTGAGTGCTTTCCTGGAAGCATCCCTGCGGCAGCAAATCGAACGCCGGAAGACACAAAAGTCATTCGTGAATCGCGGACTGGCGGCACGGGAAACAGCAAAGTCGACCGGCCGGTATGTTTCCAAAGACGAGCTCATGAACTCCCTGCAATCCATTCTTGAAGCGCACAGAGACAAAGAGTGACCTTTGAAGTCCGGTTCACTCCGGAAGCAAGGATGGATATGGAGCGACTGTACAGCTTTCTTGTTGAACACGATCCTGAAGCGGCTCAAAAAGCGATTGAAATTATCGGCCAGGCGTAGTCACTGCTCGGACAATTCCCTTTTTCCTGCCGCAAGGTTGATGACATCAACCCATTTTTGCGCGAGCTCGTTATTTCATTTGGCCGCGCCGGCTATGTCGCTCTTTTTGAAATTGAAAACAGCCGCACGGTTACGGTGCTGGCTGTCCGTCACCAGCGCGAAGACGACTATTTTTGATTATAAATTGATTGCTGTTTTTATCACCGGGCTTTTCCATCAGCCCGAATGAAGCCTACAGCCAGCCTTTCTGATGAGCGGTGCGCCAGGCCTCTATGCGGCTGGTGGCATCCAGCTTGCTCATGGCTTCGGAAAGATAATTGCGCACCGTTCCGGCCGCCAGATTCAGGCGTTTGGCAATGTCCCGGTTGGACAGGCCTTCGCCGACCAGGCGCAGCACCTGGCGCTCGCGGCCGGTCAGCGGGTCGGCTTCTCCCCAGGCTTCCAGCGCCAGCTCCGGATCAATGGCCCGACCGCCGCCGTGGACCGTGCGCAGAGCGGCGGCCAGCTGTTCGGTAGGCGCGTCCTTGAGCAGATAGCCGCGCACGCCGGCCTCCAGCGCGCGGCCACCTCGATGCCGCTCATGCCGGGCATTTCAATGTCGGTAACCAGCACGTCGGGGCGCTGCTGCTGCACCGCCTGCCAGGCCTCGTTGCCGTCGGCCACGGCCGCCAGCACCTCGATGTCCTTTTCCATGGCCAGCAGCGAAACCAGC
>DATGSU010000109.1:0-7330 GCA_035302305.1 Wenzhouxiangella sp.
CTGTATGGTCAACCAAAAAAAGCCCCTCCCCTGAAACAAGGGAGGGGCAACAGATATCGGAGTGATGTACCTCGCTTCGCGCCCTGCAACCTTGCTCAACCGTTGCGGTTTTGCCAAGGTTGGTTGTAACTCTACCACAACTGTTGTCGATTTGCCAAATCATTCCGGCAACAATTTTGGGTGCAGGGCAATCCGCGTTTGTTGTACAGGGCTTAGATGGCATGTCGGCGCCGGGGTTCCGCTCTCATTTGCGGCTTGTTCATGCCCCATAATACCGTTATTCAACTCCCAAACCGACTCCGCGCTGCGATGAACCTGTCAGACAATCCGGATTCTCCCGCCCTGCTCATGCGCGACGTCAGCCGCGGCTTTCGCGTTGGGCAGCGCAGCATAGACGTTCTTGACCAGCTCTCGCTGACGGTCAATCGCGGCGAGCGCGTGGCCATCATGGGGGCCTCCGGATCGGGCAAATCAACCCTGCTCAACCTGGCGGCCGGCATGGACCGGCCCGACCGCGGCCGGGTTGAAGTCCTGGGCACCAATCTGGCCGGGCTCGGGGAGCCGGCGCTGACCCGCTTTCGCGCGCGCCACGTCAGCCTGGTGTTCCAGAACTTCAATCTCATCGATTCACTGAGCGTGCGCGAAAACATCGCGCTGCCGCTGTGGCTAAACAAACTCGGTCGCAGCGGCAACAGCATCCTTCCGCTGGCCGATACCCTGGGCATTGCCGACCTGCTCGGGCGCCTGCCCGGCGAGCTGTCCGGCGGCGAGCGCCAGCGCGTGGCCATTGCGCGGGCGCTGATTCATCAGCCGGCGCTGCTGCTGGCCGATGAACCCACCGGCAGCCTTGATGAAAGCACCGCCGGGCGAATACTGGAACTGTTCAGCGCGGTGACCGCAGAACGCGGCTGCACCATGATCATGGTGACCCACAACCCGCGCGCCGCCGCCATCTGCGACCGCCGGCTGAGGCTGGCCGGCGGCCGTCTGCACGAGGACAGCTGATGCGCCTGCTGCTGGCCAGCTCAAGGCGGTTTTTTCACCGCCATCCCGGACAGCTCGTGCTCGCCCTGGCCGGCATGGCGGCCGGCGTGGCGGTGATGACCGGCGTGACCCTGATGCAAAGCGTTCTGGTCGACTCCCTGGACAGCGCCGCCCGCACGCTGGCCGGCCAGGACAGCGTGCGCATCAGCGCAGCTCACGGCCCGCTGGATGAAAGTGTTTATGTACAGCTGATGCTGGCCCCCGGCGCGCCGCCGCTGACCCCGGTTTTGCGCCAGCGGCTGCTTGTTGACGGCCAGACCATGGAGCTGACGGGCCTGGATCCGCTGGCCGGTGACGGGCGCGGCCTTCTGCAGCCCGATATTCTCACCCGTCTGATGGCGCTGCCGGCGGCCGCCACAGCCAATGCCGCCACCTTCAGGGCCCTTGATCGCCGGCCCGGCGACCTGCTGACACTCGGAGCGGGCAAACGCAGGGTTGATGTGGAGCTGATCGGGCCTGTCGCTGCCGGACGCGGCCTGGACAACCACCTGATCATGGACATTGCTGTTTTGCAGGCCGCCCTTGGCCGGCAGGGTGAGCTGAGCTGGATAGATGCCCCGGCGGACGCCGGGCCGTGGCTGAGCGAACACCTGCCCGGCTCGCTGCAGCTTGCCAGCGCCAGTGACCGGCGCGACAGCGCGGCACGCCTGACCGAGGGCATGCGCGCCAATCTTTCGGCCATGGCCATGATCAGCCTGGCGGTTGGTCTGTTTGTCATCTTCAGCGTGCTCAGCTTTTTGCTGGTGCAGCGCCAGCGCAGCCTGGCCATGCTGCGCGCGGTGGGCGTTACCAGCGCGCAGATCATGGCGCTGCTGACAGTTGAAACCCTGGTCATTGCCGGCCTGGGCGCGCTGCTGGGCCTCAATCTGGGCACGCTGCTGGCCAGCCGCCTGGTTGAACTTGTTCGGGCGCCCGCCGCCGAGCTGTACGGCCTGCTGCCACCGGCCGGCGTCGAGCCACAGGCCGGGCTTTATGTGATGCTGTGGCTGACGGCCGTCGCTGCGGCCGTCCTGACCGTTGCCGGCCTGCTGGCCGAAGCGCGCCGCATTCCGCCCGGCCAGACCCTGCGCCGGTCCAGGCAGCCTGAGCGTGCGTTTGGTGGTTTCGGGCTGGCGGCCTCGGGTGCGCTGCTCGCTTTCGGCGCCGCGCTTGTTTTGTCTACCCACGGGCTTACAGCGGCTTTTATTGCACTTTTTGCGGCGCTGGGCGGCGTGGCCCTGCTCGCCCCGGGCCTGGGCGTGGCCCTGCTGGCTCTGCTGGCCAGGCTGATGCCGGCCCGGCTGCCCGCCAGGGCGCTGGCCTTGCTGCTGGCAGGCCAAAGGCGCATTCGACCGGCGCTGGCAGCGCTCAGCCTGGCGCTGGCCCTGTCGGCGGGCCTGGCCATGATGGTGCTTGGCTTCAGGGCGGCCGTGGACCACTGGATAGATCATCTGCTGCGCGCCGACAGCTATGTCAGCGCCAGTCATGGCGCCCTGGACCGCGCCGCGATTGAAGAAATCGAAGAACTGCCCGGCATTGCGTACACGTCCACCTCGCGCCATCGAACCGGCCCCGACGGACGCGAAGTGATCGGCTACGGACTGCCGCCGCGCGGCTGGCAGGGGTTTGAATGGCTGTCGGGCGACCCGGATTCAGCCTATCGGGCGGTCACTTCCAACGAGGCCGCCATCGTATCCGAGCCGCTGGCGCGCCGCGAACGGCTGCAGGTGGGCGATGACATCAGCCTGGCCACGCCGCATGGTGAACACGTGCTGCCGGTTGCCGGCATTTATCGCGACTACGCCAGCGAACGCGGCACGGTGGCCATTCACGACCCGCTGTATCGCCAACTTTACGACGACGACCTTGTGGACCGGCTGGCGCTTTACTATCACGATGGCCCGGTGGATGAAAACGGGCTGGCCAGGCAGATTCACGCCCTGGACGGCGACCTGCGTTTCATTCGCCGCGATTCGGTGTACAGCAACACTCTGGCCGTCTTTGACCGAACCTTTAGAATTTCCTGGGCCCTGGCCCTGCTGGTCGGCATCATTGCCGTTATTGCCCTTGTCAGCGCGCTTCTGGCGCTGGGGCTGGAAAGACGCCGCGACTATGCCACGCTGCGTGCCCTGGGCCTGACGCCCGCCGGGCTGCACGGACTGGTTGTGTGCCAAACCGCCGGGCTGGCCCTGACAGCAGCCCTGGTTGCCGTACCGCTGGCCACCGCCATACATCTGGGGCTGTCGCTCATCATCCAGCCGCGCGCCTTTGGCTGGAGCCTGCCGCTGAGCTGGCCGCTGGCGCCCGTGCTTGTTATGGTGCCGCTGGCGCTTGTGGCCGGCGCTGTTGCCGGGCTTTATCCTGCCTGGCAAATCGGGCGCCGCGATCCGGCCACCGAACTCAAGGCTGAATAACAATGCGACGCGACCTGGTCATTATTCTCGCTGCGGCAGCGCTTCTGATCGCCTGGCTGGGCTGGCAGGCGCGCCCGGATGACAGCGCGCGCACCCTGCTGCAGGCGACCCGGCTGCTGGGCGAAGCACCGGAAAACTTTGCCCAGGTAACCGAACCGAGGCCATTTGTGTTCCCGGCCGACCATGCGGCCCACCCGGGCTACCGCAATGAATGGTGGTATTTCACCGGCAATCTGCAGGGCGCTGATGAGCGGGGCAACAGCCGGGAATTCGGCTTTCAGTTCACCCTGTTTCGCTTCGAGCTCGACCCCGGGCCGCTGCCCGATTCAGCCTGGGCCGCCGATGCTGTATGGATGGCCCACCTTGCTTTGAGCGACATCGACAACCAGACATTTCATCAATCCCAGCGCTTTGCGCGCGATGCGCTGGAACTGGCCGGCGCCACCGCCACGCGCTGGTGGCTGGGCGACTGGCAGGTGCTGCAGGACAGCAACGATTTTGTGCTGTCCATGAATGCCGGCGACTTTGCCGTTCAGCTGAACCTGGAATCACTCCGCCCCATCGTGGCCCAGGGCGACAGCGGCTACAGCCGCAAGGGGCCGGAGGCGGGCAATGCCTCTTATTACTATTCTCTCACTCGCCTGCAGGCACGCGGCAGCGTGGCCATTGGCGCAGAAGAAATACCGGTTGCCGGCCTGGCCTGGCTGGATCGCGAGTGGGGTTCGAGCCAGCTGGCCGAGGGCTTGAGCGGCTGGGACTGGTTTTCGCTGCAGCTGGATGACGGTCGCGACCTGATGGTGTTTCAGCTGCGCACCGCTGACGACCAGGCCTCGCAATGGTCGGCCGGCAAGATCGTGCACCCCGACGGCCGCTCACGCACGCTGGAACGCAACGATTTCAGCCTGGTGCCGCAGCGCCGCTGGCGCGACGCACAGGGGCATTACTGGCCGCTTGAATGGACGGTTGATGTCCCGCAGGAAGGCCTGAAGCTGAAAGTGACGCCCCGCTTTGATGACCAGCGCTGGACCGGGTCGGTCAGCTACTGGGAGGGCGCTGTGCTGGTCAGCGCTGCCGACAGCGGCAAGGCTGTTGGCCGCGGCTACCTTGAGCTGAGCGGCTACGCCGACTGAAGCGGCAGGCCGGAGCCGGCCTGCCACCATGTCCGGCGCAGGCTGTCAGATTGGATAGCGTGAGATGGCCGCCAGGTCTCCGCGCCCTGGAATGTCCGCGCGCCTGACCGCCAGCACGGTAGCCCCGGTGCGCAGCGCACGCCCGGCAATCTCGTCCACGATTCCGTAGTTGATGGCATCGCCTGATGAGTCGAAGGTCACCTCACCGGTTTCCTCGTCAATCAGCCCGTCAACCACGCTGTCTATATCAACCAGCACGGTGTCGATGCCGCCAAATGTGGCCAGCCGGGCCGCATCGGTAATATCGGTGGTGGTGCGCCGCTGGCCGGCGCGCTGCTCGTACAGGCGGTGAAAATCCTGGATGCGCTCCTCGTAGTGGGCATCAAGAATGGGGCGGGCGGCCTTTTCAAGCTCCTGCGGCGTCAGGTGGTCCGGGTTGCCGGCAATGGTTTTTGCAAGAAACTCAACATCGCTCAAACCGCGAAACAGGGCTTCCATGGGCTGGGCCGCCGCCAGCACCACGGGCAGCCCCGACTCTCTCATCAGCGGCCTGAGCGCCGCCGACACCTTGCGTACATAGCGCCCCAGATGAAAGTCCTCGCCGTGGGAACCATGGCGGTGCCCGGCGCCGGTGTAGTTTTTTGCCGATGAGCGGCTGCCAACGGCGGCGGCATTTTCGGGCAGGTTGGGCACCTCGATTTCAGCCGCCGGCAGGTCGGGCGATATCTCGATAAGGCGCGCCGAATTTTCGGAGATGGCCAGCACGTGGGCCGCCTGCGGAAACGTGATCGCGCGCAGCAGCGGCTTGATGTGGAAGCGGTCCGACACTTCCACGTTTTCAACCAGCTTGTTGGCCAGCCTGTAGGTGCGCATGGAGTCCGGTGTTGCCAAAACAGCCAGGCTGTTGGCCTGGTGCGACCAAAAATCATTGTCGGCCAGCAGGCTGTCAAACTGCTCTTTCAGCGGCCATATGCGGCGCTTGTCAAACGATTCCGCCTCCAGCTGGGCAATGGCTTTCTTGACCAGGTTGCCAAGCGCAATGCGGCTGGCCTCCGTCTCGCGGCTGACCGGCGTGGTGGGCAGATAAATTGAAACACAGGCGTCGGCCCGCTCAAGATCAAGCTCGCCAAGTTCCCTGGCGGTGGGGATGTCTACATAATGCACAACTGCTTCCTCCAGTTTTGTCGCGCCGCGTCGGGCGCGGGCGCGTTTTTAAATCAGGCCACCCGGGTGGCAATTCAAATGTTGTCTGTCAGTTTATCCAGCCGGCGATCAGCATCAGGCTCATGACGGCCAGCCACAGCACCAGCATGCGCCAGGCAAGCTGATGTCCGCGCCTGACTCCGCCGGCAATCGAGTCGGCATCGGCCAGGGCAGCCGCGGCCGCATATTCAAGCAGGCGCGGAGAAATGGCCCACCAGGCGTATTTGCGGTGGTAGCTTTTCCATACGGCAGCAATTCTGTCCAGGTCCGTCACCAGGCCCAGCGTCAGCGTCATCAGCAGCAAAACCGGCCACTCCAGCACCCAGCGCAAGCGCCTCAGCCAGTCAAGCTCGGCTTCTGAAAGACGATTGCGCAAAATGGCCTGCTGGCAAAAACGATACAGCAAGGCGCCGGGAATGCCCAGCAGCACAAACCAGAACACAACGGCAAACCAGCGCGTGCAGGCCGTGCGCATGACGGCCGCCCCGGCCGCTGCCGGGGAGTTGGCATCGGCAACGCCCAGCATGCGCGCGGCCGCCTGGCCGTCAAAGTCTTCGGCCTCGTCAAGTACGCGCTTGACGTCCCGGTCCAGATCACGCGGCCCCAGCGTATAAACAAAAACAAGCAGGGCCAGCAGCGGCCGGCCCAGTCCGCCCGGCAGCCAGTAAAACAATGCCGTCAGCAGCCAGGCACAGGCCAGCGCCAAAAGCACAACCACCAGCACGGCCCGCACGGCCGGCGGGCCCGGATGGTTTTCCAGCTGGCGCACCGGCCACAGCAGCCAATCAAAGTTTCTCCAGCGACCCAAAAGCGCCAGGTAGTGGCTTAGCAGCAGGCCGAGCAGAACAATAAGGATGGTCATGCCGTGCGGCCCGAAAAGCAGCGCATTGAAACGGCGGCGTGTTTTTCAATGCCGAAGCGGCAGACTGGCGCTTTTTGAATGGTCACGGCGGCGGCACAACCGGGCACCCGGCCCTACCCCATGCCGAATGACGAGCCGCAGCCGCAGGTGGTGTTGGCGTTGGGATTGCGAATGACAAACCGGGCGCCCTGCAGGCTTTCGCTGTAGTCAACCTCTGCCCCTTCAAGATACTGAAAGCTGAGCGGATCGACCACCAGGGCGACCTCGTCGCGCCGGATGATGATGTCACCGTCTTCAGTCTGTTCGTCGAAAGTAAAGCCGTACTCAAAGCCCGAACAGCCGCCGCCGGTAATATAGACGCGCAGCTTGAGCGCCGGATTGCCTTCCTCAAGAATCAGCTCACGAACCTTGGCAGCGGCTGCCGGGCTGAAAATCATCGGCTCGGTACTACTCATCAATGCGTCCTCACGAAAGATCCGGCTGTGGATTCGACAGACCGGAGCAATGATTGTTTCATGATGAATTCATTGTGCCGCAAACGGAAACAAAAATGGCGCAAAAAAGAGCGGCCTGACGGCCGCTGCAAAACATAGTGCCCCAAACCGGATGGATGGCACGATTGTTATTTTTGTTCCACGAGGAAGAACCCATGAAAAATTTGTGACGTGCGCGTTAGTTATACCTTGCCCGGGAACACG
>DATGSU010000110.1:0-3662 GCA_035302305.1 Wenzhouxiangella sp.
CCCCAGTTGTACGAACTATCGCCCCACAGCGGGGGAAACACCACGTCATCGCGCACGCTCAGTCCCTGACCGTCATCGCCGTGGCAGACAGCGCAGTGTTCTGTATACACCTGCCGGCCGCGTTCGGCATCGGGCGCCAGCTCCGGCTCGGGCACATCGCCATAGCCGCGGCCATACATGTTCTGCCCCGACTGGTAAATGGGCACGCCTTTGGCCAGCCAGCGGTGATAGGCCACCAGCGCCAGCATGTCATCGCTGCCGTATTCGGGCGGCTGGCCGTTCATGGAAAATGAAAAGCAGCCGGCAATGCGCTCTTCAAGTGAATTGACGTGGTCATTCTTGGGCCGGTAGTTGGGCAGCACCACCGCCGCCGGCCACACGGGGCCGGAAAACGGCAGGCGCCCTTCGCCCATGTGACAGCTGGCGCAGTTCATGTCGTTGAACACGTTTTTGCCGCGCAGCTGCTGGGTGTTGACGAACAGATCATGACCACGCCGTATAGTCTCCTTGAGCTGCGGCGCAAAGTCCGATGCTTCGAGGTCGTCCAGGGTGGGCGGTATATGCACAAACTCATCATCGGTCGGCGGCGACGCTGTCGGCGCCATCGCCGCGAGTCGGGCCAGCACGTCATCGTCATGCGCCGAATCCGCGCTGCCCGAAGAGGAGTCCTGCGCCACGGCCAGCGCCACCCAAATCACGGCGGTCGTCAGCAGCGCTACCGCAGCCGCCAGCTTGCCTATACGCGCCGACGTGTCAAAACCGGATCGGTCAAAAGTTTTCATTGTGAACCTCCCTGGCCGTCAGCCAGTGGGGCCTGCCGGCTCAGCCATGCAGCCACGGCTTCAATCTGTGCATCATCCATGCGCTGCGCCACCGCATGCATCAGCCCCTGCGGGTCTCCGTGGCGCTTGCCCTCGCGCCAGGCGTGCAGCTGCTCGGCAAGGTAGCCGGCATGCTGTCCGGCAATTTCGGGGAAGACGGCGCCGACGCCGTGATTGCCCGGCCCGTGGCAGCTGGCGCACGAGGGAATGTAATGGTCCCAGTCGCCGCGCACGGCCAGCTGTTTGCCCGCAGCCAGCGTGTCGTCATCGGCGTCAGGCACCTGAGCGGGGGCTTTAGCCGGCAGGCTGGCGTAGTAGGCCGACACATCGTCAATCTGCTCATCATCGAGCATGTCCGCAAACGGTTTCATTTCGGCGTCCTGGCGCTCGCCCGACTTGAAGGCACGCAGCTGAGCGGCCAGATAGTCGGCGTTCAGCCCGGCCAGCCGTGGCCAGCTGGAAGCACCCGGCACTTCCATGCCGTTGCCGTCGGCCTGGTGGCAGGCCATGCACACCGCCGCCGCCTGCTCGCCCCGCTCAACCGCATCGCTGTCGGCGCTGGCCACGCCCGCCAGCATCGCGCCCGCCAGCAGCACAGCTACTGCAGCTGCAGCCGCTATCAGATGGTTTGTTTGTTGCTGTGCAAATTGTCGCCGTACAAACATGAATTGACACCCCGCTCATATAAGACTCGTCTTAAATAATAGACCAGCCCGAAAATCAATGTTTGAGCCAGATCAATATTGCTGTCGGAAAACCATGACCCGAGGCGGCTCAGTCTTGCGCATCATCGTCGGGCCGCTTGTAGGTCTCGCCGGCCTTCATCACAAAGTTCACCTGTTTCATCAGGCTGATATCGTCCACGGGATTGCCCGGAACGGCGATGATGTCGGCATATTTCCCCGCCGTCAGGCTGCCCACATCCTCGTCCCGGCCCAGAAGCTCGGCCGCATGCGTCGTGGCCGCCTGTATGGCATACATGGGCGGCATGCCCGCCTCCACCATCAGCTCGAACTCATGCGCATTTTCGCCGTGCGGGTACACGCCGGCATCGGTGCCAAAAGCGATTTTTACTCCGGCCTTGTAGGCACGGCCGGCGGTCTCAAGAATCTTGGGGCCGATTTCAAGCGCCTTGCGGGCCACCTGCGGCGGATACACCTCCGGGTTTTCAGACGCCTGCTGCGCCACAAACTCGCCCGCAATAATGGTCGGCACAAACCAGGTGCCATGCTTTTTCATCAGCCTCATCCCCTCGTCATCCATGTGCGTGCCGTGTTCAATGGAATCCACCCCGCCCTCAACAGCGCGCCGAATGGCCTCGGCCCCGTGGGCGTGGGCCGCCACCGAAAACCCGTAGTCCCGGGACGCCGCCACCAGCGCCTCGATCTCTTCCAGCGTCATCTGCGGATTATCACCGCTGCGGCTTTCATCCAGCACGCCGCCCGAGGGCATGATCTTGATGACGTCAACATTGTTCTTGTAGTGCTGGCGAATTACCTTCCAGGCCTCGTCCGGCCCGTTGAAAATGCCCGACTCCACGCCCGGATCACCCTGCAGATCGAGCCGCTGACCGGCCGTGGGATCGCCGTGACCACCCGTGGTGCCAATGGACTGGCCGGCGCTGAAAATGCGCGGCCCGGGCACAAAACCCTGGTCAATTGCATCGCGCAGCGCAATGGACAGCAGCCCGCCATCGCCCAGATTGCGCACCGTGGTAAAGCCGGCCTCCAGCGTGCGCCGGGCATACACCGTGCTGCGAATGGCGTAATCGGCCGGATTGAGCCTGAAACGATCGCCATAGCCAGTGGCCGAAAACTCCGAAGTCAGATGGGTGTGCGAATCGATCAGCCCCGGCAGACAGGTGTGCCCGTCCAGGCGCACCACCTCGGACACATCATCACCGGCTTCAACAAACCCCTTCTTCACCGACGCAATGCGCTCGCCCTCAACCAAAATCGTGTGCTCACCCAGCACCTTGCCGGCCTCTACATCCAACAGCTGCGGACAATAAATCACCGTATCCGCAGCCGCCAAAGCTGCTGGAGATGACAAAACCAGTGCCACAACAACAAACGAAGCCGAAGCAACAATCGAAGCCAAGCGCATGATCACTCCTTGATGAAATGAAACAAATGGACAATTTGAGATTATCACAGCCCCGCCAGCTCAAAAAGTGAAAACAATCACACCCAGTGGATAAAGCGAGCATGCCGGGCTACCATTTTCCACCGGGAGAGTGATCAGGCGTGCGGCTGAACGGCGTTTCTCTTGAAACCCACAGCGTGCTCTCAATACCGCAGCACCGGAATCACCAGCGGAGGCCGGAGGGCGTTTCCGCGTCGCAATTCAAAATAAAGGCAAACCGGGGACAGCAGCCATGAATCGAAGAACTGGAACAAAACTGCAGCGGGCAGCCATCGTGCTTTCCGCCTGCCTGCTTCAGCCCTTGCTGGCACATGCACAGCTGCCGACCGAAGAAGTCGAATTTCTGTATGATTTTTACCGCATGACCAACGGCGATGACTGGGACAACAACAGCGGCTGGATGGGCTCGCCGGGCACCGAGTGCAGCTGTCACGGTGTAACTTGTGACAGTTCAGGTGAGCACGTGGTTGAGCTGAGCCTGCCCACAAACAATCTACGGGAGAACTTCCCGGCAGCCTGAACAAGCTGAGCCAGCTAAGGGTATTTACAGTCCGCGACAACCATGATTTATCAAGACCAGGCTCTGGAATACAAGGTCCAATTCCCAACCTCGACGGTTTGAGCAGTCTGGCGGTTTTTAACGTCTCCCGGAACAAATTCACCGGCTCAATTCCCGAGCTTCAAGGGCTGGGGAAT
>DATGSU010000111.1:0-11408 GCA_035302305.1 Wenzhouxiangella sp.
CTGGGAAGTGTGGCTCAACGGCATGGAAATCACCCAGTTCACCTATTTTCAGCAGGCCGGCGGCATCAGCTGCAAGCCTGTAATGGGCGAAATCACCTACGGGCTGGAGCGCCTGGCCATGTATCTGCAGGATGTGGAAAGTGTTTACGACCTGGTGTGGACAGAAGGGCCGCAGGGCGTGGTCACCTATGGCGACATCTACCACCGCAACGAGGTTGAGCAGTCCGCCTACAACTTCGAGCACGCCGATGTCGACAGTCTGTTCGGCTGGTTTGACACCTGCCACGATGAAGCGCGCCGGCTGGTTGAGCTCGGTCTGCCCCTGCCGGCCTACGACCAGGTGCTCAAGGCCTCGCACAGCTTCAATCTGCTTGATGCCCGCCAGGCCATTTCGGTCACCGAGCGCCAGCGCTACATTCTGCGCGTCAGGGACCTGTCCCGGCGCGTGGCCGAGGCCTGGGCGGCCCAGTACCAAACAGCCGACGAGTCTGCGGCCGTGGAGGCGTCCAAATGACCCGGCCTGCCGACCTTCTTGTTGAAATCGGCTGCGAAGAGCTGCCGGCTGCGCAAATCGGCCCGCTGCTGGAGCGCCTGGCCGAGGGGCTGTCCAGCCGGCTGGAAAAGGCCGGTCTGCTGGCCGGGGATGCCGAAGCCCGGCTCTTTGGAACGCCCCGGCGCCTGGCCGTGCGCCTGCCCGGCGTGGCCGCACGACAGCAGGATCGCACCCTGGTGCGGCGCGGTCCGGCCATTGCGGCTGCATTTGACGAGCACGGCAAGCCCACCCGCGCCGCCCAGGGCTTTGCCCGCAGCGCCGGCCTGCCGCTGGATGCCCTGGAAACCATTGAAACCGACAAGGGCGCCTGGCTGGCCGCCCGCATAGAGCAGCCCGGCCAGACGCTGGAACAGCTGCTGCCGGAATTCTTTTCCGAAACCGTCAAGACCATGACCGGCAGCCGCTCCATGCACTGGGCCGACCGCGACGACCAGTTTCTGCGCCCGGTGCGCTGGCTGGTTGCGCTGCACGGCGAACGGGCGGTTGCGCTCAGTCATTTTGGACTGGATGCCGGCAGCCGAACCCGCGGCCACAGAATTCACGCGCCGGGCTGGCACGCGATTGGTCGTGCCGAAGACTACGAGGCGGTTTTGCAAAAGGCCTTTGTGCAGGGCGATCGTGAAAAGCGGCGGCAGCTGATTGTCGAACAGGCCAAAGCGCTGGCCGGGGCCGAAAACCTGCAGGCCGTGCTCGATCCGGCGCTGGTAGACGAGGTCACCGGGCTGACGGAGTGGCCGGTGGCCGTGCTGGGCAGGTTTGATGCCGAATTCCTGGACGTTCCCGAGCCGGCCATCATTTCCTCCCTTCAGGTGCACCAGAAATGCTTTGCCCTGCGCCACAGCAGCGGCCGCCTGGCGCCGTATTTCATCGCCGTGGCCAATGCGGAAAGCAGCCGGCCCGCCGAAATGACGGCAGGTTTTGAGCGTGTCGTGCGGCCGCGCCTGGCCGATGCGCGCTTTTTCTGGGACAAGGACCGCAATACAACGCTGGCGCAGCGCGTTGAACGGCTGGACGACATTCTGTTTCAAAAACAGCTGGGCACCGTTGGCGACAAGGTGCGCCGCATTGAAAAACTGCTGGGCAGCCTGGCGCCGGCGCTCAATGCCGACGCCGACACCTGTGCCCGAGCGGCCCGGCTGTGCAAGTGTGACCTGGTCACCGACATGGTGGGCGAATTTCCCGAGCTGCAGGGCGTTATGGGCCGCTATTACGCGCTTGAAGACGGCGAGGACAGCGCGGTGGCCCGGGCCATAGGCAGCCATTACCGGCCGCGTTCGGGCAGCGATGAACTGCCGAAAACCGCCGAGGGACTGGCGCTGGCGCTGGCCGACCGGCTCGACACCCTGCTGGGTATTTTTGCCGCCGGGCTCAAGCCCAGGGGCAGCCGCGATCCGTTTGCGCTGCGCCGCGCCGCCCTGGGCGTTGTGCGCATTCTGGCCGAATCGGGGGCCGCCATAACCCTGGGCGAAGCGCTGAAAGCCGCTGCCCAAACCTTCCCCGACAGCCTGGGCATTGATGCGGCCCTGCTTGAAGAAGTGGAACGCTTTATTTTCGAGCGCCTGAGATCGTTTGCGGCCGATCACGGCATGGAAGCCAACACCGTGCACGCCGTGGCCGGTGGCCGCCCCGGCTCGGTGGCCGACTTCATGGCGCGGGCGCAAGCCCTGCAGCGCTTTGCCGATGATCCCGACATGGAATCCCTGATCGCGGCCAGCAGGCGCGCCAGCAATCTTTTGAAACAGGCCGATCAGGGTGCCGGGCTGACCCTCGATCCGTCCCTGCTGGAAGCGCCTGCCGAACGGGCGCTGGCGGACGCCGTCAGGGCGGCCCGAAACGAGCTGCGACCGGTCATGAAACAGTCCGATTACCCAACAGCCATAGGCATACTGGCGCGGCTGCAACAACCCGTCGACCGCTTTTTTGATGAAGTCATGGTCATGAGCGACGATGTGCAGGTCAGAAACAACCGCCTGGCGCTGCTTGCCGAACTGCGCGCGCAGTTTCTGCACATTGCCGACGTTGCCAGGCTGGGGCGCTGAAGATTTTCATGCCGGTGCCCGTGCTCATAGACCGCTCGCTGCTGCTGGAGCCCGGTTCTGGCGGCACGCCCCACGGCCCGCATCTTGATGCCCTGATTGCCCTGCAGCGGCAGGGACGGCGCATTCTGCTGGTGTCCATCAAGCCCGGCAGCTGGCGCCCGACCCGCCGCAGCGTGGACAGCGACCTTGTCCTGCAGCGCAGGCTGTATCAGCTTTTCATGCGCGCCGGTGCCGAGCTCGACGGCATTCTGTACCTGAATCCAAAGCTGTTTGGCCGCCGCCAGAGCTACGTCAGTGAATTTGAGCGCACCGCGCAGAGATATGACTGCAAACTGTCTGAAATAAGCTTTGTCAGCGCCGACCATGCGCTGATCGGCATCGCCAAATCGGCCGGGCTTGACGTTATTGAAGTGGCCGGCGGCAGCCCGCCGGCGGGACAGATCAATCCGGAACTGGAAAGCGCGCTGCAGCGCCTGCAATAGCCGCTGCAGCGCGGGCTTACATCAAATATCCAGATGGGCCACGTTGAGGGCGTTTTCCTCTATAAAGTGGCGCCGGGGCTCAACCTCGGAACCCATGAGCGTTGAAAATATCTCGTCTGCGGCCATGGCATCGTCAATGGTTACGCGCAGAAGCCGCCGGGTTTCCGGGTTAACCGTGGTGTCCCACAGCTGCTCCGGATTCATCTCGCCCAGGCCCTTGAAGCGCTGAAAGCTTCTGCCGCGGCGCGATTCGTCCATCAGCCAGTCAAACACTTCGGCAAAGCGGCCGACCTCGAGAGAATTGTTGCCGCGCTCGATGCGCGCGTCGCTGCCCAGCAGGTCGTGCACGGCAGCCCCCACCTTGGCAAGGTGGCGGTATTCCGGCGAATTGAAAAAGGCCCGGTCGAGCACGGTGTCCTGCACCACGCCCTGGGCGTGTCTGGAAATGACCACGCTACCCTCGCTGCCCGCCCGTATTTCCCAGCTGACGCCCGCCGGCGCGGCCCGATCCAGGCGTTCGGTCAGATCACGGGCCCAGGCCTCGAAGTCCTCACCCTGAGAAAATGGTTTAAAATCAACAAGTTGATCTATAACATCCGGATTGTGGCGCAGCTTCAGACGCTCGCCAATCTGGCGCGCCTGCTGATAGTCGGCCAGCAGCTGGCCAAGCACGGTGCTGTCCAGCGCCTCGCTGCTGTCGCCGTCGGTAAACAGCCGCGCACCTTCAAGCGCGCGCTCGAGCATGTATTCGTTGAGCTCGGCGTCATCCTTGAGGTAGCGTTCCTGCCTGCCCTGCTTGACCCTGTACAGGGGCGGCTGGGCAATGTAAATATGCCCACGCTCCACCAGCTCGGGCATCTGGCGGTAAAAGAACGTCAGCAGCAGGGTACGAATATGTGAACCGTCCACGTCGGCGTCGGTCATGATGATGATGCTGTGATAGCGCAGCTTGTCGATATCAAAGTCATCCTTGCCAATGCCGGTGCCCAGCGCTGTGATCAGGGTGCCGATCTCGGCCGAGCCCAGCATGCGGTCGAAACGGGCCTTTTCAACGTTGAGAATTTTTCCCTTGAGCGGCAGGATGGCCTGGTATTTTCTGTTGCGGCCCTGCTTGGCCGAGCCGCCGGCTGAATCACCCTCAACCAGAAACAGCTCGGAAAGGGCGGGGTCCTTTTCCTGGCAGTCGGCCAGCTTGCCGGGCAGGCCGGCAATGTCCAGGGCGCCCTTGCGGCGGGTCATGTCGCGTGCCTTTCTGGCCGCTTCGCGCGCCCGCGCGGCTTCTATGACCTTGCCGACAATGATTCTTGCCTCACGCGGATTTTCAAGCAGGTAATCACGCAGGCGCTCGCCGAGCGCCGATTCAACCGCTGATTTGACGTCGGACGACACCAGCTTGTCCTTGGTCTGCGATGAAAACTTTGGATCGGGCGCCTTGACCGACAAAACGGCGATCAGGCCCTCCCGGCAGTCATCGCCGGTGGTTTGCACCCGGGCGTTTTTAGCCAGCTCCTCTTCGTTGATGTAGTTGTTGATGGTGCGCGTAAGCGCCGCCCTGAAACCCGACAGGTGTGTTCCACCATCTCGTTGCGGAATGGTGTTGGTGTAGCAGAACACGGATTCCTGGTAGGCGTCGGTCCACTGCAGCGCAGCTTCCACCGTAATACCATCAACTTCCGACACAAAATGCAGCGGGGTGGGGTGCAGCGGCGTTTTCTTGGCGCTCAGGTGCTCCACAAACGACTTGATTCCGCCCTCATAAACAAAGCGTTCGCTTTTGTCAGCGCGCTCGTCGGCAATGCTGATTTCAATGCCTGAATTGAGAAAGCTCAGCTCGCGCAGGCGCCGGGCCAGGATTTCATACTGAAATTCCACATTCGAGAATGTTTCCTCGCTGGGCCAGAACCTGATCGCGGTGCCGGTCTGGTCGCTTTCACCCACCGCCTTCAGCGGGGCATCGGGCACCCCGTCGGTATAGCTCTGAAACCATTTTTTGCCGGCGCGATAAATGGTCATTTCCAGCGTTCTGGACAACGCATTGACCACGGCCACACCCACGCCGTGCAGGCCGCCGGACACCTTGTAGGAGTCGTCGTCAAACTTGCCGCCGGCGTGCAGCACCGTCATGATGACCTCGGCGGCCGAACGACCCTCTTCCTCGTGCAGATCCACCGGAATACCGCGCCCGTTGTCGGTCACGCTGACCGAGCCATCGGCGTGAATGGTGACGCTGACGCGGTCACAATAGCCGGCCAGGGCTTCGTCGATGGCGTTGTCCACCACCTCGAACACCATGTGATGAAGGCCGGTGCCGTCATCGGTGTCGCCGATATACATGCCGGGGCGCTTGCGTACGGCGTCCAGACCCTTGAGCACCCGGATACTTGTCGAGCTGTACTTTTCAGCTGTCATTTCAGTCATTCTGTCCTGTCATTGACTCTCCGGCATAAAAAGCGGCCGGAGAACGCCTGTAAGAGCTTAGCAATCAGTCAATTATAGCATTGACTGGAAACTGACCTTTCCGTGTTCCACGTGGAACACATTCGTGCTTTTTGTCGCGCCCCGCAGTTCAGTGGCCGTCAGCCACACCTGTGCCGACTGTCCCTTGAGCCAGGCCAGCAGACTTTCCAGATGCTCGTCATCAAGCTCGGAGACCGGATCGTCCAGCAATAACATGGGTTCCGGCGCCCCGGCTTGCAAGCCGGGCTGCTTTTGGAAGGCCTGCAGCTGACCCAGAAGCAGAAGTATGGCCATCAGCTTTTGCTGGCCCCGCGACAGCTCGCTGGCGGCTGCGTAATTGCCGGATTTGACCACCAGCTCCGCACGGTGCGGTCCATACAGGGTGAACCCTCTTTCAAGCTCGCGGTCGCGCGCCTGTGCCAGCACTTCAGCCAGGGTGGTGCTGTCCGGGTGCCCCCGCCGGTAGGTGAGCGCAATTTTTCCGGGCAGCCTGAAGCCAAGCGCATCAACAAGCGTGTGTATGGCCTGCTCCAGCCTGACCACGGCGGCCTCTCTTGAATCGTTCAGCCGACCGGCTGCCGCCACCAGCGGCTGCTCCAGGGCGGCCAGCAGCCTGGATGATGCCGACTCACGCAGCGCTGCGTTGCGCTGCCTCAGCAGTCGGGAATAGTTGCGCCAGGCCTGGAGGTACTCATGTTCCACGTGAAACAACAGCCAGTCGAGAAAGCGCCGGCGATCGTGCGGGGAACCGCTGATCAGGGCGTGGCTGCCGGGTTCGACAAGCACCAGCGGCAGCTTGCGGGCAAAATCACTGGCGCGCCTGCTGTCTTCCCTGTTGATTCTCCCGCGCCATTCGGTGGCAGAGCGCTCAATGCCAAGCATGTCGCCGGTTTCGGCCACCCGGGCCACCACGGAAAGAACGGCCGCGCCGTGCTGAATTACAGGACGAATATGGCTGGCGCGGAACGAGCGGCCGCGCGCAAGGATGAACAGCGCCTCCAGTATGCTGGTTTTGCCGGCCCCGTTGGGGCCAACAAACCAGTTGATCCCCGCCCCGGGGTTCAGGTCGATGTTGTCAAGATTGCGTACACCCCTGATCGACAGACTGGCAAGGCTCAAGGCAAAAACCGGGTTTACAGCTTCAGCGGCATAATGACCTGGCGCACGGAGTCACTGTCAGGGTCGGTGATCAGACAGGAGCTGTTGGAGTCCTTGAGCGAGATGGCCACTGTTTCACATGAAACAGAGCCCAGCGCGTCGAGCAGGTAGTTGACGTTGAAGCCCACCTTGAGCCCGTCATGGCTGTGTTCTGCAGACAATTCCTCGCTGGCTTCTTCCTGCTGCGGGTTGTGGGCAGCAATGCGCAGCGCGTCGGGCTGCAGCTCCATGCGCACGCCGCGGTATTTTTCGTTGGACAGAATGGCCACGCGCTGCAGGGCGTGGATCAGCGCCTCGCGGTTGACCATCATGGGCTGCTCGCTCTTGAACGGAATGACCGCTTCATATTCGGGAAACTTGCCGTCAATCAGCTTGGTTGTCATCACAATGTGGTCCCGGTCGACGCGCAGAAACCCCTGCCCCAGCATGATTTTAAGGGGCTGGTCGATGTCTTCGAGAATGCGGTTGAGCTCCATGACGCCCTTGCGCGGGACAATTTCGCTACGCTTCTCGCCCGCTGCGGTCATCTCCGCCTCGGCCAGCGACAGGCGGTGACCGTCGGTGGCCACCGCGCGAATGGTCTTTTCCCCAAACTCAACCAGCAGCCCGTTCAGGTAGTGGCGCACGTCGTTGTTGGCCATGGCAAACGCGGTTTTGTCGAGCAGGGCTCTGAGGGTTTTCTGATCGACTTCATAGGTTTGCAGCGTTTCGGCCTGATCGCTGGAAGGGAATTCGCTGGCCGGAAGGGTTGCCAGGGTAAAGCGGCTCCTGCCGGCCCGCAGGTTCAGCCTGCTGTCGTCGAGCTCGGCGCTTATTGTGGCGCCGTCGGGCAGGGCGCGGCAAATATCCACCAGCTTGCGGGCCGGAACGGTAATGGCCCCCTTTTCCTTCACATCGGCCGGCGCCCTGGCGACAAGCTCCACTTCCATGTCCGTGCCGGTGATGCGCAGGCCCTCATCGACAGCTTCAATCAGAAAGTTGGCCAGAACGGGCAGGGTTTGCCGGCGTTCCACCACGCTGACCACCTGGGATATGGGTGCAAGCAGCGTCTCACGCGGGATAGAGAACTTCATGGTTGCTCCTTCATGGTTTCAAGCCATACGAGTGACTGAAACTGTTTTTGTTAATAAATATAAAAAGATCAGTAGTAACAGGGGCTGTTGATAACTTGAAACCCGTGAAATAGCGTTTAAAATCAGCCTGTTGCATAATCAACAACCGCTGGATAAACAATATTGAAAACTGTGGGTGACCTGTGGATAACTTTCGTCCCCGAAGTTATCCACAGCTTGTTCCAGAGATTTTCAACAGCTTGTTCCGTCAACTGGTCAATTTCCTCGTTAAACGAACCTGGTCTTCGCGCAGCCGGCCATCCGACTCGCACAAGCTTTCGATTTTACGACATGCGTGGAGCACCGTTGTGTGATCGCGGCCGCCAAAGGCGTCGCCGATTTCGGGCAGGGAGTGTTCGGTCAGCTGCTTGGTCAGATACATGGCCATCTGCCGCGGCCTGGCGATGGAGCGGCTGCGGCGGCGCGACAGCAGCTCGCTGACGCGCAGCTGGTAGTACTCGGCCACCGTTTTCTGGATGTTTTCCATGGTGATCAGGCGGTCGTGAACAGCCAGCACGTCGCGCAGGATTTCCTTGGTGTATTCGACATCAATCCTGCGGCCCGAAAAACGGGCGTTGGCAATCAGCGAGTTGAGCGCGCCTTCAAGGTCCCTGACGTTGGAACGGATGCGCCGGCCAATCAGAAAGGTGACATCATCGCTGAGCTCAAGATCCCTTTCCGCCGCTTTCTTCTGCAAAATGGCCACCCGGGTTTCAAAATCGGGGGGCTCGATGGAGACCGACAGGCCCCAGCCAAAGCGTGAGCGCAGCCGCGCCTCTATTCCCTGCACTTCCTTGGGATAGCGGTCGCAGGTCAGAATGATCTGCTGCCTTGATTCGAGCAGGGTGTTGAAAGTGTGGAAAAACTCTTCCTGCGAACGGTCCTTGCCGGCAAAAAACTGAATATCGTCAATCAGCAGGGTGTCCACCGACCGGTAGCGGCGCTTGAATTCATCAATGCTGTTGCGGCGCAGCGCCTGGATCATTTCGCTGACAAATTTTTCGGAATGCAGGTACATGACCTGGGCTGCCGGGTTGGCCTCGGCAATGAAATTGCCGGCGGCGTGCAGCAGGTGGGTTTTTCCAAGGCCGGTGGAACCGTACAGCAGCAGCGGGTTGTAGGCTTCGCCCGGGCTGCTGGCCACCTGCTCGGCCGCCGCATAGGCCAGCTCGTTCGACTTTCCCAAAACAAAATTGTCAAAGCGGTACTGGTTGTCTATGCCCCACGCGGCCCCGCTGGCGGTTGCCGACTCGGGGCGGTGCTTTCTTCTGGAGCCCACCTCGATGACCACCGCTTCGGGCTGGTAGCCGTGGTGGGAAAAAAACTCGCGGATCATGTCGAGGTAGTTTTGCCTGACCTGGTCGCGCACCAGATCATTGGGCGCGCTCAGGGTGATGCGGCTGTCGCTGCTGTCCAGCTGCAGGGGCCGAATCCAGGTGTTGAGCTCTTCCAGCGGAATCTGCCGCTCTAGCCGTTTCAGGCATTGCTGCCACAGATCGTTTCCGGAATCGTCAAGCTGATGCTTCATAGACGGTTCAGTCTAGCCTCCATTGGCTGTAAATTCATCAGGAATGGCGCCGGGCGGCAAGGGTGCACACGCCGCGGCCAGCCCCCGCCGGGCATAATTGACAGTGCCTGTGCCCAAAGGTTAAGATTGAAGTCTTTTGTTGGGTGTTTGTTTCCACACCAGCCCGGCCGCACGAGCATGCTGGCGCGGCGTGGATGGACTTGACTGAAGGCTTCAGCACAGGTTCCCGGCACCCGCTATTATCTACACTACGAATTTTTTTGCCAAACTATCAACGGATTCGGTCATGAAAAGGACATTCCAACCCAGCAGAATCAAGCGACTTCGCCGGCATGGCTTTCGCGCCCGCATGGCCACCCGGTCGGGGCGTGCCATCATCAATGCCCGGCGACGCAAGGGACGCAAGCGCCTGGGCGTTGGGCCGGGACGCTAAGCCGGGCCTGTCATGACCCGGCGGCACGGCCTGCCGCGATCTGCGCGTCTGCTGTCCGGCAGACAGTTTCAGGCGGTGTTTGCCGGTCGACTAAGCTGTGGCAACCGTTATTTCCGGATATTTCACCAACCTTCGGATCAGCCTCGCATCGGCCTGGCTGTTTCGCGCCGCGTGGCGCCGCGTGCGGTTGACCGCAACCGCATTCGACGCTGCATTCGAGAAACATTCAGGCTGCGCAGAGCGCGTCTTGAGCCCCGCGACTATGTGGTGATCGCGCGACCGGCCGCCGCGGGCCAGCCCCGCAGCGCCCTGGCCCGGGCCCTGGACGAACTGTGGCAGCGTTTTGAAGAGCAGTCATGAATACGCGCAGTTTTTTGCTTCTCCTCGTCGGCCTGCTGGCCTTTCTGGTCTATATCGAATGGCAGAAGGACTACGGCCGCACGGCCGAGCCGGCCAGCCAAAGCGCCACGGCCCCGGCTGACGGGCAGGGTGCGGAAAACGGGGCCGGCACAGCGGCGCCGGGCGCCGGCGAGGTGCCCGCCATTCCCGATTTCGATGACGAGGAAGCCGGCGCATCGCCCGCCCCGGCCGAGCAGGACGTGCCCGCGCTGCCCGGGTCGGAGCAGCAGGCGCAAATCACCTCCAGCCGCATCATCTCCATTGATACCGACGTGCTCGGCGTCGATCTGGACGCCAATGGCGGCAGCCTGGTGGAGCTGCGCCTGAAGGATTACCCCGAAGAGGTTGATCGCCCCGACCAGCCCTTTGTCCTGCTGCAGCAGGACTTGCCGCAGCTGTTCACCGCCGGCATGGGCCTGATCAGCAGCGGCGGGCGTGAAGTCCCCAACCACCGCAGCCGCTGGGAGTTCGAGCACGACAGCTATACCCTGCAGGACGGTGACGACAGGCTGGAAGTGCCCCTGCGCTGGCGCGGCGACGACGGCCTGGAGGTGGTGGCCACCTGGGTTTTCCACCGCGACAGCTATGTCATCGATCTGGACATCGAGCTGATCAACCACAGCCAGGAAAGCTGGCAGGGTGCGCGCTACCTGCAGCTGGAGCGCACCCGCCCGGACACCAGCGGCGAAGGCTGGGCGTTTACCAACCCCAAGCGCTTCAGCTACAGCGGCGCGGCTTTTTATTCGCCCGAGGACGCGCTGCACAAGATCGGCTGGGACGACATGGCCAAAAAGGACAGCCAGGCCGACATCACCGGCGGCTGGGCGGCCATGATCCAGCACTATTTTCTGACCGGCTGGATACCGCCTGAAAACCAGCGCCACCGCTTTACCGCGCGCCAGATCAGCGGCAGCCAGCTGCCGCGCTATCAGATATCTGCTGTTTCACCACGCGTCAGCGTGGGCGGCGGCGACAGCCACCTGTTCACCGCCCGCCTGATAGCCGGGCCCAAGCTGCAAAACGAGCTCGATGCCATTGCGCCCGGGCTGCGGCTGACGGTGGACTACCGAATCTTCACCATCATTGCCCGGCCGCTGTTCTGGACCCTGGACAAGATCCACAGCGTGATTCACCACTGGGGCTTTTCCATTCTGGTTCTGACCCTGCTCATCAAGCTGGTGTTCTACAAGCTGACCGAGGCCCAGTTCCGCTCCATGGGCAAGCTCAGAAAGCTGCAGCCCAGAATC
>DATGSU010000112.1:0-2316 GCA_035302305.1 Wenzhouxiangella sp.
ACCTACGTTGAGCGCGACGTGCGGCAAATACTGAGGGTGCGGGACCTGTCCACCTTTACGCGCTTTATCAGGCTGTGCGCCGCGCGCAGCGGGCAGCTGCTCAATATTTCCAGCCTGGCCGCCGACGCCGGCATTTCACAAACTGCGGCCAGGCAATGGCTTTCGGTTCTGGAGGCCAGCTATGTGCTTTTTTTGCTGCAGCCCCACCACAGCAACTACGGCAAGCGCCTGATCAAAAGCCCCAAGCTGTTCTTCCATGACACCGGGCTGGCTGCCTGGCTGCTGGGCATAGACGATGTGGAGCAAATGAATATTCACAGCAGCCGCCCGGCGCTGTTTGAAACCCTGATTGTGGCTGAAGCCGTTAAAAGCCGGCTCAACCGGGGCAAGCCGCACGGCTGCTATTTCTGGCGCGACCATGCCGGGCTTGAAGTCGATCTGGTGATGGAAACGGGCCGGGGTCTGCTGCCTGTTGAAATCAAGTCGGGGCAAACCATTGCGTCCGACTGGTTCAAGGGGCTGCACAGGTGGCAAAAAATGGCGGCCAACACCCGGCAGGCTCAGCTGGTTTATGGCGGTGATCGCAGCTTTGTGCGCAGCGGCGTGAAATGCCAAAGCTGGCGGGAAACTGATTTTGACGGCCAGCGGACCAAGCCCTGACGACCGCCGGGTCAAGCCTTGATGTCCGCAAACAAAGGCGTTGCGGGCTTCTGCACTCCCGATTCCACTGTTTGCAAAGTTTGCCAATTATTGCGGGTGTTTTTCCTGCCATTCGTCATCCAGCTCGCCGGTCAGGTCGTCGAGCGCGCGCTGGCGGCTGAAGGCGGGGTGGCCGGGGGTCAGGGTGGACCAGTCGGGGTGGTGGCGGGCGCGGCGCAGGGTGCGCGGCAGGCGGGTGCGCCGGGCGCTGCCGGCAGCGCCGATCTGCAGCGGTGAGCGGCTGCCGTGGCCGCGCTGCACCAGGGCCTGCAGAAGATGCAGGGCGCGCGCCATGAGCAGGCGGATGACGGCGTCATCGACCTGGACAAGAACCCGTCCGCGCAGGCGCGAGTGCAGCCTGGGCCCGCCGCCCTGAAACAGCCCGCCGGCGGCGCCGGCAATGGCGCCCACCAGGGTGCCGGTGCCCAGCGTCAGGCCGCCGCTGGCGACATCGACCACGGCCCCGGCGCCCGCTCCGGCGGCGGCATAGCCCGAGGCCCGCAGGCCGTAGTGGCGCAGGGTTTCGGGGTCGAAGGGATCGGTGCGCCAGCGGCCGTCGGACAGGGGCAGGCCGTCGTCGTCCACTTTTTCCTGGCCAAAGCGGTAGAGCTCAAGCAGGGTGGCGGCGCACACCTGCTCTCGCTCGCGAATCATGTCCTGCAGCTGCCGGCGAACCCGTTTTTGTCCGGCCTGGTCATCGCGCCGGGCTTCAAGGGCGCAGGCGGCGGCATCGAGCAGCAGGTCGGCCACGGCGGCCAGCCCGGCGTGACGGCGCCTGTCCTCCTCGGCCTTGCGGTGGGCCATCCAGGCGTCCAGCGCCCGGGCATGTTTGTCGAGCAGGCTTTTGAGCTTTTCAAACAGCCGCAGCTCGGTGGCCGGGTCGCGCACCGCCACGTCAAAGGCCTGCACGGTGTGCAGCCCCACCCTGGCCAGGGCCTGCTGCCACTGCTCGCGCCGGCTGTCGGGCGCGGCGGTAAAGTTGAGCACCGCCAGCATGGGCCGGGCGCACCACTGCAGTATGGCCAGCTCGTCCTGGTATTTTTCCAGCACCGGCTCGCGGGCGTCGATGACGTAAAGCGCGGCGTCCACGTCCAGCATCAGGGCCAGCACGCTGGCTTCCTGGGCAAAGCGCTGAACCGCCTGCGACTGACGAAGAAAGCCCTCGACCCGCTCCGGCCCGTCGTGGCGCTGGCCGGGCCTGCTGTCCAGCCACTCGATCAGTTCGGGGGCGTTTTCCAGGCCGGGGGTATCAAACAGTTCTATGCGGGTGCCGTCTTCGGCCACCAGCTGGGCCGGCTCCACCTGGCGGGTGGTGCCGCCCTGGTCGCGCACCTGGCCAAAATCGCGATTGTGGGTCAGGGTGCGCACCAGCGAGGTTTTGCCGGTGTTGGTATGGCCCACCACCGCCAGGCGCAGGTGGCCCTTGGAACGCTGTTTCATGACGCATTCTCCGCGTTTTGCAGGCCGCGCTGCAGTCGCGCCAGTTCGGCGGCATCGGGCTGCTCGCGGTCGATGAATACAATGCCCGCACCGGCGCGCCGGGCCAGGGCCTGCCAGTCGTGCCGGCGCGGGCCAATATCGGCGCCCCGCTCGGCCAGCCGGTGTTCTTCGTCGAGC
>DATGSU010000113.1:0-2874 GCA_035302305.1 Wenzhouxiangella sp.
CGCAGCTTCAGCCAGGCGAATGCAGGCAATAAAAAAACCCGCGTCAGCTCTGATAAAAGCTAAAGCGGGCCCTGGGCCTCTTTAGCTGAATTTTTAAGGCGCCCGCAAGCTGACATCAAATCGGCGCACTGTGAACTGTTGTCAGAAACATTAATACAACCCGAAAGCAAAGTCAACATGTGAATTGCATCAAGAAAAATACTGACACCTGCTCGGCAATTCGCCCCCTTTCTTGTGGCTCAGCCGGCTACGGCGTCCAGCCAAGCAACAAGCCAAACAACAGGCGCACCCTGGGGCTTGTGCTTGCGGGGTTAGAATCTGGGCTTTCAACCACGGCAAACAACGGCATGAAATCAACTGTAAAAGCACTCTTTTTTGCTGCGCTGGGCCTGATTGCATCGGGCGTGGCGTTTGCTCAAACCCCGGATCTGAAGCAGATCATGGCCGATCCGCAGTGGATAGGCCCGCCGGTACAGCAGGCGTGGTGGCAGCTTGACGGTTCGGCGGCCTATTACACCGTGCAGCGTCGCGACAGCGAACTGTACGACACCCACCGTATTGACCCGGCCAGCGGCGAGGACAGGGTGCTGAACCACGCCGACCTGGCGCAAATCGATGGCGCCAGCCCGGTGTTTCACCCGGCTACCCGGCGCTACGCTTTTGTACGTGACGGAAACCTGTTTGTGCGCTTGCCCGATGACGACCGCGCGCTGCAGCTGACCCGCAGCAGCGGCCATGACGCGCAACCCGCCTTCAGCCCCGACGGCCGCCGCATTGTCTTCAGCCGCAACCAGGCATGGTGGATCTACGACCTGGACGACAGGCTGGCGTGGCCGGCCGCCGACCTGCGCTTTGAAAAATCTCCGCTCGAAGACGACGAGGATGCGCTGGCCAAAATGCAGCTGCGACTGTTTGACAGCCTGGCCGACCGGCGGGCTGCCAGGCAGGAAAAAGCCGCAGAGAATGAGCGCGCGGCGGCGGACAACCCAACCCTGGCCCCCGCCCCCTGGTATTTGGGTGATGCCGTGGAGCCGATTCATTCCAGCCTGTCACCCAATGGGCGCTGGCTGCTGGTTGTAGTGCAGGCGGCCGGCAGCAGCGCAGGTGCCGGCGGCCGCATGCCGCACTATGTCACCGAATCAGGTTACGTTGACGTGGAAGATGTACGCACCCGCGTTGGGCGCGATATACCGTCCCCCCAGCAGCTGTGGCTGCTGGACCTGCACAACCGCGAAAAGCATGAGCTGGATTTCAGCCCCCTGCCCGGCATGGGCGACGATCCGCTGGCCGAACTGAAAAAGGAGCAGGGCCTCGATCCCCTGGCCGACGATGCACTGCGCGATGTGTCGATCAGGCAAATCGAATGGCATGCCGACGGCCAGCTCGCCGCCGTGCAGATCCATGCCATCGACAACAAGGACCGCTGGCTGGCCGTTGTCGACACCGAAGACGAAAAACCGGCGCTGAATCCGCGCCACCGGCTCACCGACCAGGCCTGGATCAACTGGGCTTTCAATGAGTTTGGCTGGCTGCCCGACAGCACAACCCTGTGGCTGCTGTCGGAGGAATCGGGTTACAGTCATTTTTACACCGTTGATGCCGCCTCCGGCAAGGCAAAGCCGCATACCCGCGGAAAATTCGAGATTCATGACCCGGTGGTCAGCGCCGACGGCCGGTCGGTGCTGATGCTGGCCAACCGCTCACACCCCGGGGAATTTGACCTCTACCGGCTGGACCTGGACAGCGATGTGCTGGAGCGCATCACCACGCATCGCGGGATTGAATCCTTTGTTGCCAACCCCGCTGACGACAACCGCGTGCTGGTGCGTTACTCACAGGCCTACCTGCCGCCGCAGCTCGGGCTGGTTGAGCTTGACAGGGGCGAAATTGAGCCGCTGACCGACACCCGCAGCGAAGAATTTGCCGCCATTGAATGGCAGCTGCCCGAGATCGTCGCCGTGCCTTCAAGCAAGGTGAATGAACCGGTCTGGTCAAAATTCTATCCGGCCCGCAGCGCGCCGCCCCATGGGGGCGAAAAACACCCCGTGGTGCTGTTTGTACACGGCGCCGGCTACCTGCAGAACACCTGGCTGCGCTACCCCAATTATTTCCGCGAGCAGATGTTCCACAACCTGCTCACCGAGCGCGGCTACCACGTGCTCGACATGGACTTTCGCGCCAGCGCCGGCTATGGCCGCGACTGGCGCACCGCCATTTATCGCCACATGGGTGAACCCGAGCTGCAGGATCTGATTGACGGCGTGGACTGGCTGGTTGAAGAGCACAACGCCGACCCCGGTCGCGTGGGCGTTTACGGCGGCTCCTACGGCGGCTTCATGGCGCTGATGGCGCTGTTCAAGGCACCCGATGTTTTCACCGCCGGCGCCGCCCTGCGCCCGGTCACCGACTGGAACCACTACAATCACCCCTATACGGCCAATATTCTCAACACACCCGATGTCGACCCCCTTGCCTACAAGCGCAGTTCACCCATCGAATTTGCCGACGGCCTTGAAGGCCATCTGCTTGTTGCGCACGGCATGCTGGACGACAATGTTTTTTACCAGGACTCGGTGCGGCTGGCTCAGCGCCTTATCGAGCTTGAAAAAAATCACTGGGAGCTGGCGTCCTATCCCATGGAAGCGCACGGGTTTACCCGGGCCGACAGCTGGCGCGATGAATATTGGCGTATCCTGAACCTTTTCGAAAACACCCTAGGGAGGCACGAGTCACAGCAATGAATGTACTGATAACCGGCAACAGCGGCGGCCTGGGTCTGGGCTTTACCGAAGTCCTGCTCGAGCGCAACGCCATCATATGGGGCATGAGCCGGCGCGGCTGCCCGCTGGCTGACGACAGCCAGGACGGCCTGCG
>DATGSU010000114.1:0-3410 GCA_035302305.1 Wenzhouxiangella sp.
CAACGGCCTATAATGCGCCGCTTGCAATTGTCTCAAACCTTACAGGAACAGTCGCTTGACGCAGCGTATCACCGTTATCAGGGGC
This sequence comes from Wenzhouxiangella sp., assembly GCA_035302305.1. Classification (GTDB taxonomy): domain Bacteria; phylum Pseudomonadota; class Gammaproteobacteria; order Xanthomonadales; family Wenzhouxiangellaceae; genus Wenzhouxiangella. The sequence continues at coordinate 86 of DATGSU010000114.1, forward strand.
GACGGCATAGGCCCCGAAATCATGGACGCAACCCTGCGCGTTCTCGATGCGGCCGGTGCCGGCCTGGAATATGAATTTCAGCTGGCGGGCCTGGCCGCCCGGGAAGAAACGGGCGAGCTCTTGCCCCGCGCCACTCTGGATTCCATCGAACGCACTGCCGTTGCCCTCAAGGCGCCGCTGACCACGCCCGTGGGCGGCGGGTTCAGATCGCTCAACGTGGCTTTGCGCAAGCATTTCGAGCTGTACGCCAACGTCAGGCCGGCCGTCAGCTACAAGGGCTCGCGGGCGCGCTGGGATGATGTCGATCTGATCACCGTGCGCGAAAACACCGAGGGCGCCTATCTGGCCGCAGATGCCTCGACCGCCGCCGACGACAGCCGGGCCGAATCAAAGGCGATTGTTACCCGCAAGGGCTGCGAGCGCGTGGTGCGCTACGCCTTCGAGCTGGCCCGTCGCACCGGGCGTAAAAAAGTCACCATCGTCCACAAGGCCAACATTCTCAAGGACGTGTCCGGCCTGTTTCTGCGGGTGGCGCAGGAAGTGGCCGCCGACTATGACGACATCGAAAGCCACGACATGATCGTCGACAACACCTGCATGCAGCTGGCCATGGATCCGCACCAGTTCGACGTCATAGTCACCACCAATCTGTTCGGCGACATCATTTCGGATATCTGTGCGGGGCTGATTGGCGGCCTGGGCCTGGCGCCGGGCGCCAATATCGGCGACCGGGTGGCCATGTTCGAGGCGGTTCACGGCTCGGCGCCCGACATCGTCGGGCAGGGCATTGCCAACCCCTGCGCGCTGATGCTGGGTGCGGCCCAGATGCTCGATCACATTGGCGACGGTGAGCGCGCGCAAAGGCTGCGCCAGGCCATTGCCGACACCATTGCCGCAGGCGACAGAACCACCCCCGATCTGGGCGGCAGCGGCACCACAAACAGCCTGACCGACGCCATCTGCGAGCGCCTGGCCTGACATTTGCGTATCGGCCCGCCGGCGGCAGGGGCCACCGGCGTGCCGGACTGTGTCAGGGGTCAAGCCGGCGCTGCGAAAAGGGCAGCATGCCAAGCTTGCCCAGGCGCGCAAGCCAGTGGTCGGCGATCATTTTCTGCAGCCAGGGCACGGCATTGTGTACCGCCGTGTTCAAATCCCGGCCGCGGGCCAGCTCGGCGGCAATGGCGGCCGACAGGGTGCAGCCGGTGCCATGAATGCGGCCGGGGTTGCGCGGATGGCGCAGGCACACGGCTTCATCTTCGGTCAGCAGCCAGTCCTCAACCTCGGGGCCGCTGGCGTGGCCACCCTTGACAAGAACGGCCCGACAGCCCTTGGCGAGCAGGGCTTCGCCCAGGCGGCGCGGATCGCTGTCGGCCGGCAGGCCCGACAGAACGGCCGCCTCCGGCAGGTTGGGCGTCACCAGGGTGGCCAGCGGCAAAAGCCTTTCAATCAGAACCTGTTCGGCTTCCGTATCCAGCAGGCGCGCCCCGGCGGTTGCCACCATCACCGGGTCAATGACCAGCTGCACGCGGTCGTGTGCAGACAGCGTTTCGGCCACCGCCTCAATAATCCCGGCGTTGGCCAGCATGCCGGTCTTGGCGGCCGCAACCGGAATGTCATCGAGAACAGCCTCAAGCTGATCGGCCACCAGGCGGGCGGACAGGGGCAGTGCGCTGGTCACGCCGCCGGTGTTTTGTGCGGTAATTGCGGTGATGACGCTGGCACCTTCGACCTGCCAGGCCGAAAATGTTTTCAGGTCGGCCTGAATGCCGGCGCCGCCGCAGGAATCGGATCCGGCAATGGTCAGCGCGCAGGCAGGCGAGGTGTCCGGCAGGTTGTTGTTCATTTACAACACTCTTTTCGTGAACGCGCGGCAATCATAGCAGGCAGGGCGCTTGCGGGGTGTGGTGTTTGACACAACAACGTTGTATTTTTGTCATGAAAGCGGGTACACTGGTTCCGTCCATGGTGGTTCTGGTCGGGATTGTGAAGAAAAGACTGTTTTCAATAGCCATTCTTGCGTTGTCGCTGGCATGCGCCGGGCCGGCCTGGTCCATGGCGCGCACAGGCGGCGCGGTTCAGCTGTCGTCCTACGCCGGCGTGGTCTGGTATCTGGCCGGCTTCGAGCTGGGGCCGTGGGAGCAGTACCTGGTCAGTGAAATCACGCCGGAGCTTGAGCGCCTGTCCGAGCGCAGCCTGCCGCAGGTCAGCTGGCTCCAGCTGGATGACAGCATTATCCTGCCCGAGTTTGCCATCCCGCTGGTTCAGAGGGACGGCAAGCCCGCCGTGCATCTGAACATCCGTCAGTCACACGTCGGGCTGTTTCTCAATTCGCCCCTGGCCAATCGCATCGGCGATGCGGAACGCTTCGAGCAGTCGCTGCTCATGCCCGGCATCGTCAGCAGCGTCAGCTCCACCAGCGACCTGACCGTCAGCGCCGTGCTGGCCCGTCAGCGCACCGGGCTGCCGGTTACCAACCTGCGCCTGGCGGCCGCACACATGGATCTGCCCGAAGAGGCCGATTTCATTCGTAGCCAGTCTGAAACATCCCATGGCATGGGCCTGCGCTTCGCCCTGTCCAGCGAGCCCGTTTCGGGCATCAGGCTGGAAGCGGCCTTCCAGTCGCGCATCAACATGGACGAATTTGCCTCCATGCGCGGAGTCCACGGGGCCGGGGCCCAGCTGGACATTCCGCCGCGGCTGCAGGTGGGCATGGCCATGCGGGCCACCGAGCGTTCGTGGCTCAACTTCGGTATTTCACAGATTTTCTACAGCGATATTTCAGCCTTCGCCAGCCGTTCGTTGCCGGCCCGTTTCAACGCGCTGCTTGGCGACCACAACAGCCCCAATTTCAGCTGGTCGGACCTGACGGTTTACAACCTGGGCTGGCGCTGGCAGGCCCATGACAGCGATCTGGAGCTGTTTGCCGACTATCGCACGCGCACCCAGCCGCGCCCAAATGCGGCCTCGCTGGCGTCCGTGCTCGACTCCGAGCTGGCCAGGAATGCACTTATGGCCGGCCTGAGCAAGGCCGTTGGCCAGCGCAGCCGGCTTGAATTCAACGCCAGCTGGGCGCCGCCCGAATATGCCTTTGGCGGCAACCTGCTGGGCGTGGTCAGCGACGAGCTGGGCTCCGATCTTGAGGTTCAGGCCATGCTCAGCGTGAATTTCTAGGCGGCCTCAACATACAGGCAAGAACCGTTTTCTGCCCCGCTGTAACAACACTCCCTGATGAAAGTGCAATGCCCGGTGACCTTCCTGCGGGGGAAGGTTCACCGGGTACAAGTGGGTTGCCTCTTTCATGCCGGCACAGCTTCCGGCAGACATA
>DATGSU010000115.1:0-3042 GCA_035302305.1 Wenzhouxiangella sp.
GATTTCTCCTGTTGAAAGGTTTCAATTTGCCGGAACACCCCTTTGACAATTCGATCGCAGCGCTCGCCCGCAAAACCGAACACCTCAGACACGACCTGGCCGGTTTGCCGGTTCAGCCTTGCCTGCAAAAGCCTGCGGGCATGAAAGACCCTGCTTTTGACCGCGGCCGGCTTGATGTCAAGCGCCTCAGCCGTCTCGTTGATCGACATCTGCTCGACTTCGCGCATGACAAAACAGCTGCGATACAGGTCCGGAAGACCATCAATGGCATCTTCCATGAAGCCTCGCAGCTGGCTGTTCCAGGCCGCGTCTTCCGGTGATGTGTTGTTGCGCCTGTGCATGGACGTGATCTCTCCGGGATGGCCCAGGACTTCTGCCGGCAGATGCGGACGCGCCCAGTCGGAGCGCCGGGCGCGCATCAGCGCCAGATTGGCAGCAATGCGGCACAGCCAGCTGCCAAACCCCTGCGGGCCCTGAAATTCATCAAGGTGTCGGTAAGCCCTGATCCACGCCACCTGAACCATGTCTTCCGCCTCGCCGTCATTTTTTAGAATGCTGCGCGCAATGCGGAACAGGCGCTGGTTGTAGCGCCGCATGATCAGCTCGTAGAGCGCCAGCTCGCCGCCGCGAACGCGTTCAACCAGCTCGAAATCGGTCAGTGCGCCGTTGTTCGCCTGTGTGTGCCTTTCTTCGATCCGCAAGTTCATGAGCCGTTCCTGTTGTGGTTGCATACAGGATGAGGTCAGAGGACAAAAGGTTTCAGAAATCTTTCGCCCTGCTGTCAAATTGGCACATCTGGAGAGATGAATTGACCAAAACGTCGATATTGGCGGCCCAAACGACGGTTTCAGTCGAAAAAGGGGCTTTAATGCGCCTGCCCGGGGTTTTCCCCGTGGCGCTCCAGCGCCCACTCGACATGTTCGCGAACAAGGCCGGATGGATAGTCCAGCCGCGATCTGAGCGCTTCAACCACTGCAGGAGACGTTGGAGCATTGCCCAGGGCAACGGCCAGATTTCTGAGCCAGCGCTCATGGCCGGTGCGGCGTATGGCGCTGCCTTCGGTGCGTTTCAAAAAGGTTTTTTCGTCCCAGCCAAACAGCTCGACAAGCTCACCGGCATCCAGGTCCTTGCGCGGAGCAAAATCATCTTCTTTGGTGAACTGCGCGTGGCGATTCCATGGACACACCATCTGGCAGTCATCGCAGCCAAACACCCTGTTGCCCATTTTGGAGCGCAGTTCCACCGGAATGGAACCCTTGAGCTCGATGGTCAGATAAGAAATACAGCGCCGGGCGTCCAGCTGAAAAGGGGCAACAATGGCACCGGTGGGACACACATCAATGCAGCGCGTGCAGCTGCCGCAGTGCTTTGAAACCGGCTCATCGGGCGGCAGCTTCAGGTCGGTGTATATCTCGCCCAGAAAAAACCAGGAGCCGACATGGCGGCTGAGCACCAGGGTGTGCTTGCCTATCCAGCCCAGCCCGGCCTTTTCGGCCAGCGGCTTTTCCATGACGGGGGCCGAATCGGAAAATGCACGGTAACCGAACGGCCCGATTTCCTCCTCGAGGCGCAAAGCCAGCCTTTGCAGACGCTTGCGAATGAGCTTGTGATAGTCGCGACCCAGCGCATAGCGTGACACAAAGGCCCGGTCGGGCTGGTCGATGACTTCCCTGACCGGGCGGGCCGATTCATGCAGATAGTCCATACGGGCCACAATGACCGACCGTGTGTTTGGGTGCAGCAGCGCCGGGCGGGTGCGCTTGCGGCCGTGGGCATGCATCCATTCCATTTCGCCGTGGCGGCCCTTTTCAATCCATTCGTCCAGGCGCTGTTCATAAACAGCCAGATCGGTGTCGGCAATGCCGATGTCCGCAAAACCCAGCTCCTTGCCCCAGGCGCGAATCTTCTCGACCAGCCGCCCGGTGTCAATTTCTTCGCGAATGTCATTGTCTGTATGGCTCATGCGTTCATTATCCCACCGCTATCGAATGACATGAGCCCGTGTCAAAACAGGCCCGCCCTTTCCATCTTGCCAGCGGCGACAGCCCGAAATTTATTTGCGTACGGACAGAATCAGCTTGCCGAGGTGGGCGCCCGATTCCATCAGTCTGTGAGCTTCGACTGCATCTTCAAAATCAAAAACCCGGTCAACTCGCGGGACCAGTTTGCCCCCCTCAAACAGCGGCAGCAGCCGGTCATTGAACTTCCGGGCCAGCAAGATCTTTCTTTCCAGCGACAGGCTGCGCATGGTCATGGCCACCAGGCGCAGGCGGCGCATGAGCACCGCGCCCAGATCAATCTGCGCACGCCGCCCGCCCATCAGGCCAATCAGCACCTGGGTGCCGTCTACGCGCAATGACGCCAAATTGTCGGCCAGGGCGGCTGCGCCCACAAAGTCGAGCACCACGTGCGCACCGCCGGTGTGCTCGTGCACGGCCTCGGCCACGCCCCGGTCACCATCCACCAGCCCCAGGTCAAAACCGATATCTGAAAGCATGTCCAGGCGTTCCTGCCGTCGGCTGGTGGCAATGCTGCGCGCGCCCAGCGCGCGAATCAGCTGCAGCGCGGCCTGACCCACGCCGGAGGTTGCCCCGCGCACCAGGCACCACTGTCCCGAAGCCAGGCCGGCCTCCAGAAACAGCGCCCGCCAGGCAGTCATGAACGCTTCGGGAATGGCCGCTGCATCCGTCATCGTCAGGCCGGCCGGAACGCTCAGAGTTTCGCGCTCGTGCACCACCAGCTGCTCTGCATAGGCACCGCCTCCCACCAGACCCATGACGGCATCGCCAGCCGCCAGGTCCTGCACCCTGTCCCCGGTTTCGGCAACCACGCCGGCGTATTCCAGCCCGGGAATGCGGGCATCGAAGCCCGGCGGCGGCGGATAGAATCCGCGCCGCTGCGCAATGTCGGCCCGGTTGATGCCAATGGCGTGCACTTCAATGCGCACCTCTTCCGGACCGGGCCGGAGCTGATCAACCTTCCCAAGCTTCATTACATCAGCCTCGCCCGGCTGTTCAATCATCCATGCCCGCATGAAATCCT
>DATGSU010000116.1:0-2381 GCA_035302305.1 Wenzhouxiangella sp.
GTCCGGAAAGGAGGTGGCCGGCATCAATGGCCTGTCGGTACTGCAGCTTGGCGACTTTCGCTTTGGCCAGCCAACAAGAATTACCGCCACGGCGCGTCCGGGCAGCGGCCGGGTGGTGGATATCGAGCGCGAGGTCAAGCTGGGCGGCCCCATTCACAGCAAGGGCATGCTGATTTTGTCCAGCTATATTGCCAGCCGCTATGCGGCCACCAGCAATCTGTCGCTGGCGGCCAGCGTGGTGTTCGAGCAGTCCTACGGAGGGGTGGACGGCGACTCGGCCTCGCTGGCCGAAACCTGCGTTTTGCTGTCGGCCATAGCCGGTGTACCGTTGCGGCAGTCGCTGGCGGTTACCGGTTCCATCAGCCAGCACGGCCAGGTGCAGGCGGTGGGCGGCGTCAGCGAAAAGGTCGAGGGCTTTTTCGAGGTTTGCCGGCAGGCCGGCAAGCTGGAAGGCCAGGGCGTGATTATTCCTGCATCAAATGTTGAGCATTTGATGGTCAACCCCGATGTTCAAAAGGCGGTGGCCGAAGACAGCTTCAGAATTTATCCGGTGCGGTCCGTAAGCGAAGCATTGGGGCTGCTGACCGGCATGCCGGTGGGCGAAGCCGATGAGAATGGCAACTACCCCGAGGGCAGTTTCAACCGCTGTGTGGCCGATCGCCTGGCGGAGTTTGCGCGCGCTGCCCGCCGCGACAGGCGCCGAAAGGATGACAGTGACAGTGATGGAGATGACGACAATACCCGCCAGTAGCAGCAGTGGAAAGCGGCGTGGCCCGGCGCGCATTGTGGCGCTGGTTGATCACATGCCGGATGATGGCGGCGTGCTTGACGCCGCCATTCATCAGGCTGTTCGTCACCAGGCACCGCTTTTGGTGCTCTCGCATCGCCAGTCTCATGCTGTCCGCTGCGCAGCCTATTCATTTGCCACCGAAGTGGGGCGCTGGTCCGGAAAGCTGCGCCCCGTGGACAGCGGCTATGTGGCCCGTCATCACGCGCGCTGCCTGGCGGATATGAGGCGCCGCGTCAGGGCGGCGGCAAAACGGGCCGGCATCCGCTGGCAGCTGCTGGAAATAGACGGCCGGCTGGTGGATGAGGTGCTGGCACTGAACCGCCCCGATGATCTGCTGATGCTGACCCGGATTCTGTCTGCCCCCGAGCGGGCCGCTGAATGGCGGCGGGCGGCCCTGGCGCTGGCCAGGCGTGCCGCCGGCGCCGTCCAGATGGTTCAGCCGGCGTCGGCTGTCGATCGTGGCCGGGTGGCCGTTTTGCTCGATGATGAACACAGCGCCGCGCGCCTGCTTGAAACGGCTGCCGGGCGGGCGCGGCTTAGCGGCCGGCGCCTGGTGGCGCTGCTGACCCCGCAGGCCCGGCACTCGGCCGCCATAGCCGACCTGCTGCAGCAGTGCGGCATTCGCTGCCGGGTGCGCGCCGTGGCGGCAAAAACCGCGGCCGAGCTGCTGCCGGCACTGGCCGAAGAACACGCGGCCGAGCTGGTCATAGGCCGCGCCGGCCCCTGGCTGGACTCACCGGCGGCCGGCCGCGTGCTGGCGCTGTGGCAGCTGCCGGTGTTTATTGCCGCGCGCTGAATCCTGAGCCGGGGCCGGCCTGGCCCGTCAGTCCAGCGTATATTCGCTGGCCGGCGGGCGCAGATTGTAGTTTGACGCCATGACCGCGCCATAGGCGCCGGCGTTGGCGATGAGCATTACATCACCTTCACCGGTTTCGGGCAGCAGCCGGTCCAGCCCGAGAATGTCGCCGGTTTCACAGATGGGGCCAACCACATTGGAAACCCGGCTGCCCGGTTCCTGCAGGCGGCTGAGATTGACGATTTCGTGCCAGGCACCGTACAGCGCCGGGCGAATCAGCGAGTTCATGCCGGTGGCAATGCCCACATAGTGCTGGTCGCCCTTGGTCTTGGTTTGCGTGACCCGGGCCAGCAGCACGCCGGCCGGCGCGGCGATATAGCGGCCGGGCTCTATCCACAGTTCCACCGACGGCGGCAGCTTTTTGCGCAGCTGCGCCAGCCCGCCGTTGAGGGTGGCCAGATCCAGCGGCAGGCTGTCGGGGCGCTCCGGAACGCCCAGCCCGCCGCCGATATTGACGAACCTGACCGAGTCAATCCGGCGGGCGGCCTCGCCGAGCACTTCCAGGCTGCGGTGCCAGTTGGCCGGATGCATGATGCCCGAGCCGGTATGCGCGTGCAGCCCGACGATTTCGATGTCATGGGCGCGGCACAGGGCAAGGGCTTCATCGAGTTCAGCCAGCGGAATGCCGAATTTTGAGTTGGCGCCGGCGGTGCGCACCATCTTGTGGTGTCCCAGCCCGGAGCCGGGATCAAGGCGCAGGAACAGGCTGTGCCCGGCAAGATCGCCGCCCCAGTG
>DATGSU010000117.1:0-19581 GCA_035302305.1 Wenzhouxiangella sp.
TGATCTCGGCAAAGGCGGCCCGGCCGGCTTCCAGCAGCTGGTCAACATCGGTGGCCTGCAGGTCGATATCGATCTGGCGCGAGCCGCGCCCGCCAAAAATGGGGGAGCGGCTGGCCCGCCCGAAGGTGTCGGGAAAGCCGGTTAGCACCTGACTGTTGACCAGCCTGATGAGCTCATCGACTTCCTTGCTGTTTGCAGCGCTCAGCCCGAAAAAGGCGCCGCCGCCGAAATAACCCAGAAAGGTGTTGGCGATTTCCGGCTGCTTTTCACCCCGGATATAGGGCAGCAGACGCTCATTGATGGGGCCGATCAATTCATTTTCTGCAGTCTCCGGCCCCATGCCGGGCGGAGTTTGCAAAAAACCGAACAGATCATTGCGCTTGCCTTCGGGAAGATAGTCGGCCGGCGGCAAAAGGAGCAGGCCCAGCAGAATCGGTGCGGCCGTCAAGCCGATGATCCAAAGCATGCGACGACGGGATGTATCGGTCAGACGCATGACCACGCCGGTCATGCTGCGCCACCAGTGGCCATGCAGGTCCTCGACCTTTTGGTCGCCCATGAAGCGGTAGGCGGTGGTGGGCAGCACCACAATGGCCACCAGCAGCGAGCAGACAATGGCCGCTGCAATGACAATCGCCAGGTCGGCAAACAGCTGACCGGCCTCGTCCTGCAAAAACACCACCGGAAGAAAAATGGCCACCGTGGTAACGGTCGAGGCCAGAAGCGCACCCCACACCTGGCCCGTGCCGCGATCGGACGCCTCCATGGGCGAGCTTCCGTACTCGCGCTGACGCATGATGTTTTCCAGCACCACAATGGCCGCATCCAGCACCAGCCCGGTGGCAAACGCCAGCCCGGCCAGCGAAATGACGTTGAGCGTGCGCCCGGCCGCGTCCAGCACCAGAAAGGCAAACGACAGGCACAGCGGAATGGCCAGGCCCACCATCAGCGTGGCGCGCATCCTGCGGAAAAACCACCACAGCACCAGCACCGCCAGGCTCATGCCAACCAGCAGGTTGGAGACCACCATGCCCACCGACTGCTTGATGTAGATGGTGTCGTCGCTGACCTGCTGAATCTCAAGGCCGGCCGGGCCCAGCTGGGTTTCTTCCAGAAACCTGACCTCCTTCTTGATGTTATCCATGACCTCGAGCACGTTGACGCCCGGCTCGGCAATGACGTTGATGCCTATGGCCGGCCCTCCATTGAGCGTCATGACGCCCGACGAGTCGCGCATGACCCGCTCGACGGTGGCGATGTCGCGCAGGTACACCGGACGGCCGTCGCGCCAGTCGAGCACCAGATCTTCAAGATCGGCAATTTCATACTGGCCGGCAAAGCGCAGGGTGTATTCCCGACGACCGACCTCTCGGGTGCCGCCCGAGACATCGGCGTTCTGGCCAAGCTGCTGGCCGATGCGATTGAGATTGACTCCGGTGGAGGCGGCAATATAGGGGTCGAAGGTAATGCGCACCTCAAACGGCCGGCCGCCGCGCGGGCTGGCCGATGACACGCCGGGAATGCGCTCCAGGCGCTCCTGCACCACCTCTTCGAAAAAGTCCTGGTATTCGATGATGGGACGGGTGTTGTCCTCGGTGGTGTTGATGGAAAACCACGCCACCGAATCGCCAAAGGAGTCCGAACCCACACGCACCGTCGGCTCGGTGACATCGGCCGGATAGCGCGGCACCTGATTGAGGCTGTTGATGACCTCGATCAGCGCCCGGTTGAGGTCGGTGTTGACGTCGAACTCAAGATTGACCGACCCGCGCCCCTGGCTGGAGGTGGTTGTCATGCGCTTGAGGCCGGGCACGTCGCGCAGCTGGTTTTCCTGGGGCTCGATGATCTCGGATTCGATTTCGGCCGGCGCAGCCGCGCGCCAGCCGGTTGAAATCGTGATCATTGGTCGCTCGATATTCGGGGTCATTTGCACCGGCAGGCGCGCCAGGCTCAAAAGCCCGAAGATCATCAACAGAATGCAGCCCACGGCAACAGCCACCGGGTTGCTCAGTCCAAGGCGGGTCAAAGGCAAGGGAAACTCTCCACGACATTGTTCCTGTCTGCTGCTGCAGTCCGGCTCTGTGCAGAACAGGACCCGGCCAGGCCTGCCGGCCGCCCGCAGATGGCGTCTTCATTTGCTTGCCAACTGCAGACAGCGCGGCAGGACACGGGAGCGATGTGCATGTCGCCTGGCCGGTTGTTAACGTGCAATCAGTTCCAGCCTGACCTGCTTTTCAGCACCGTCACGCACAAATGTGACATCGATGACTTCTTCAGGCGAAAACTGCTTGAGCAGGTCTGAATAAACCTGCAGGTTGTCTGTTTTTGTACCATTGATGGCTGTAATGATGTCACCGCTGGTCAGGCCCGCTTTCTGGGCCGGGGTGCCCTCAACCACATCCCCTACTGCAACACCTGTGCCGTTATAGGTGAAATCGGGCATGACACCCGTGCTGGCGCGACGCTCTCCGGCCTGGGCCTGCCGGGCTTGACCGCTGTCCACCTGGCGTGTGCCACCGCTGAATTCCAGCCCGTCCTCTCTTTGCGAAAGGTACTCAATGCCTTCGCGCACAATGGCGGCGACCTTGACCATGCCGTTGAAATCCAGCTTGTCGGCCGTGTCGGTCGGCTGGTGATAGTCAGGGCTGAAACCGGAAAAGAACTGTATCCCGGGAACGCCCGCCTCGACAAAAGCCACGTGGTCACTGGCATCAATTTCCTGGGTGACAATTTGTGTTTCCACGCCGGTTACAGCGCTGGCACCCATGAAAATAAAGGGCCACTCCTTGGCCGAGGAGCTGCCGAGAATGAGCACCTTGTTGTCGCCAAGCCGACCCACAGTGTCCATGTTGAGATTGCCAATGACCTGGTCTGCCGGATACTGACGGGCGTTTTCTATATAGTGCCTGGCGCCCAGCGAGCCGGCTTCTTCGGCGGTGAAGGCAGCAAACACAATTGTCCTGGGCTGCTGCTTGACCTCGCTGGAAAATGCGCGGGCCAGATCAAGAAGCACGGCAACGCCGCTGGCATTGTCGTCTGCGCCATAGTGAATCTTGCCCTTGTTGCCGGACTTGACGTCGGGCCAGCCATACCCAAGGTGATCGTAATGCGCGCTCACCACCACGGACTGGCTCGACCAGTCGCTGTTGCTGCCGGGAATCGCGCCCAGCACGTTGCGAACAGTAACCTTGTTGCCGTTCTCGTCATCAACTTCAAAAGACTGGAAGTAGCTGCCGTCATCACCTGCAGGCTCAAGCCCGGCCTGACGGAACTGGTCGGCAATGTAGTCGGCGGCCGCATCCAGGCCGGCAGTCCCTATGCCGCGACCTTCCATGCTTTCATCGGCCAGCACATTGACGTCCTCTTCCATTCTGCGCGCATCAAACACCGGCGGCACCTCGGCCAGCGCCTGGCGTGACTTGCGCTCCGGAAGCGGCTGAGAGTAATCATGCAGATCGGCCGCCAGCGGAGAATCAAAGGGCGGCCACTGGCCTTTCTCAAAGTTGGACGCTTCCGGGCCGGTAAAGCCGAGATATGAGTACTTGCCATAGTGGGGCAGCCTGCGCGCCAGCTCGGGCACTGCGGCAGCGTCATGCACGCTCAGCCAGCTGATCGCCAGATCGGTATTGCCCGTGTGGCGCAGGGCAATTACAAAACTGTTGTCATCAGTGCTGTGCGCGGCCTGGCCAAAGCGCACTGTTTCCCGGCTGATATTGGCATCGTAGTTGTCCAGGCCTTCTTCAATGGCCTTCTGCCAACGGTTGCCCCAGCCCAGTACCCACACGCTGGCATCGGCAGGCAGCGCATCAACTTCAGTGTCAAGCTTTATCTGAAACTCGTCGCCTCTCCTGCCCTTCCAGGTTTCAGCCAGCTGTCTGTACATGGCCTGTTCTTCCTCCGGCACACCGGACGGCAGGATCATCAGCGTTTTCCCGGCGCCAAACATGCTTGAAAAGGTTGGCGGCACTTCACGATAATCCAGGCGGCGCATGACGTTGAAATCCGGATCCACTTCCACTCGCAGGGGCTGGAAATCAAGCTCGAAGTCATGGCGCTGTTTCCTGTCGCTGATATTCATGGTGCGCCGCTCGATGGTATTGGCGCCATAAATGACCACCGGCACGGACAGATCAAACAGATCACCATCCTGAATTTGGGCGAGCTCCAGCGCCAACATGTTTTGGCCGCCCTTTTCCGTCGCCTCAGCGTGGTTGATCACCAGCTCCGGTGCACCGACCCGCTCAACCCACTGCTCAAAAAATGCGGCCAGGTTCTCGCCGGTTACGTCTTCAAACGACTTGCGGATTTCGCTGTAGCCGGCACGACGAAACTTGTTTTCGCGGTAGAACTGCTGGAAGGCACGAATGAAATTGTCGTCGCCGATCCTTTCACGCAGCATGTCCCACATCATCGCGTTCTTGCCGTAGCCAATGGATGACGACGGGGCGTCATAACGGGAATGAAAGGCGCTCAGGGGAAACTCATTTTCCGGGGTGACATAATCCGAATAATCCTGAAGAATATCCCGGCGATAGTCTGCGCCTTCACCGCGCTGCTCGGCAATAAGGTGATCGGCCATGTAGGCGGTCAGCCCTTCGCACCAGTTGCCGGTGTCAAAGTCGACAAACACGCTGTTGCCCCACCAGTTGTGCAGCAGCTCGTGCGGGTAGGAAGAATGCAGAATAAACGGGAAGCGAATGATTTGTGGCCCCAGCAGGGTGAAGGAGGGCATGCCGTAACCCGTCTCCCAGAAGTTTTCCACCAGGGCAAACTTTGAATAGGGGTAGGGCCCCACCAGGCGCCGGTACATTTCCATATAGCCGGCAGTCGCTTCCAGGTACCTGTTGGCCAGGGCCTCATCACCGTCGCGCAAAAAGGCCATGGCGCTGGCGCGGCCCATTCCGTACTCGTACTCGTGGAACTCGGCGGCAATAATGAATATTTCTTCGGTGGGCGTGTTGACCAGCCAGGTATCTTTCCGGGCGGTACCGTTGTCCTCGGCAGCTGTCCTGTCGCCCTGACTGACGCTGCGCCATCCGGCAGGAAGCCTTACCGTCATTTCATAGGTAATGTATTCATCATTGAAGCCCGGCAGCCAGTGCGTGGAACCGGCCAGATACACACCGCGGGGTTCAATCAGCCCGGGGGACTGGCTGAAGCCCCTGGAGTACTCCTCATTGGCCTGCTTGACGGGATGGTTAATCTTGCCCGCATAGGACAGCCGGAGCTTTTCAGGCGCATCGCCGCCATCAAAAACAATGCGGTATTTTTTAATGCGCAGCGTGTCGGTGTAATCCTCCTTGTCCATGCCCCTGTTGGGCGCACCGCTCGCCTTGCCGACCTGCTCAATTTTGGCGTCGGCATTCAGAATCTCGGGCACCAGGTCTTCATGCAGGGTGAACTCCATTTCAGACGAAGTGCGTGATTCGGGAACAGTGATCGTGTCCGTGACCTCAAGCCTTGAAGTCTCCGGGTCTATGCTGACCTCCAGTTCATGGTGATATACAACGTCCTGTGCACCGGCAACACCAAAAATGGCCACCAGCGCAAGGCTGACAAGAAAGTTTTTCATCGAGCACACCTGTTGTATGACTGTAGTTGCGCGAGCCATGCCCGCCCGCATTTCATGACGGGAAACTACCATCAAACAGCGCGCGGCAAAGCCGCTATGGGACGGCTGGTGGACTGGATGTTGTGAAGCGAGACTGCCGGCCGGGGCATGCTGTCAAAAGATCGCGACGGCGTTTTGTGACGCCGCGGCAAGAGGCAATAAAAGCCGGGCCGGATACGATGAAGCCCGGTCTTCCGGACCTGCAGTCAGTCTCTTGAAAAGGCCTTGCCGTTGAAATCCAGGGTGATAAGATGACCGTCCATTTCGCCCATGCCGGGTGAATTGACCGGCATGCCGGGAACTGCCACTCCCTTAACGGAGGCATTCTCCAGCATCTTTTCCACGGCACTGGCCGGAACATGCCCTTCGACAATTTGCCCGGTACTGTCAACCACGGCTGTATGGCAGGAGCCCAGCTCCGCAGGAACACCAAACGCCCGCTTGACCGACACCATGCCGTCTGTCTTGATGACCTTGACGTCAAACCCGAACTCGCGCATATGGTCCGCCCAGCCCGAACAGCAGCCGCAGTATGGATCCTGGTACATTGTGATGGCGGTTTCGCTCCCGTGAGCCAGCGACAGCACTGTTGCCAGTGTCACAGTCATCATCAGCTTGTTCATGCCCCGCCCGCTCCTCATCATGGCAAACGCTCCTGCGGCAAATGTATTTCGTAATGTTCGCCAAGTTTAGTGCCGGGCGGCCAGCATGTTTCTGACCTGAATCAAGGCCCGTAAAAAAAGCGGGCATGCAACCGCGGCTGCATGCCCGCCATTTGTTCAAGTGCGCCTGGCCAATTTTGCCCGGCGTCAATGCAGCAGTTTACAAATCGCGCGCCACCCGAAAGCCGACGCGCGTATCCGTGTTGCTTTCATTGCTGGAAATACGGAAAGCGGAGCGCGACATGGCCGGCGTGCTGGACCAGGAAGCACCGCGCACCACGTGCCGACTGCAGCCCGGATTGACCCAGGCGCTGCCGTCGGTGGGCGCCTGCACGTAGCTGTCGTGCCAGCAGTCCTCGACCCACTCCATTACGTTGCCGCCCATGTCGTACAGGCCAAACGGGTTGGGCCTGAGGCTGCCAACAGGCGCCGGCCCCCAGTGACCGTCCGAATAGCGGCGAAACGCCACGTTCCAGCGAGCACCGGAAGGCGAAACATCGCGATCACCGGTAATGTTTTCCGTATCGTTTTCCGGTGGCGACTTGTCGCCCCACCAGTACATGGTGGTGCTGCCGGCACGCAGGGCATATTCAAACTCGGCCTCTGAAGGCAGGCGATAATTGCGCCCGGTTTCTTCTGACAGCCACTGGGCATAGGCCTTGGCGTCGCGCCATGAAACGTGAATGACCGGCAGGTCGGCGGTGGCCTCCTCACCGATATAGTCCCGGCGCCAGTTGACGCCCCTGCGCTCTTCCATGCGGCCGCTTTCAAGATTGTAAACCTGGGTTCCACCGCTGATATCGGCATCGGTTCTGTACCCGGTTGCCTGGATGAAGCGCGCAAACTGACCCACTGAAACCTCGGTGACCGACAGCGCAAACCCGCGCTCGAAAGTGACCCGGCGCTGCGGCCCCTCATTGCTGCTTCTGTCCCTTTCGCGATCCGGCGAACCCATTTCAAAGCTGCCGGCCGGAATCACGATCATATCCGGACCGTCTCCTGACAGCGACAGCGCGTCGGAGAATGTCTGCCCGGGCTCAAACTGCCCGTACAGACGCGCATCTTCAAGCGCGCCCTTAAGATATTCAATGCGGCTGCTGTCATGCCCCAGCGCTATCAGTTCATTGAGCGTGGATTCGGCATCATCATAATTTTCAGCGTCAATGCTCGCCAGCACCTCCTGATCCAGGTCGCTGACATGACCTGCCCGGACTTGCCTGATTTGTTCAAGGGCAGCGTCAACGGCCTCAGGGGCATCGTGAACCGACTCGGCCGAGGCCAGCAAGGCTTCAGCCTGCTCGAAATCCAGTGCTTCTGCGGTTTCCACAGCGCGGGCAATGATGGCCTGATGCGTGGCTTCCAGCCCGGACGCCGCATCGGCATTGTCGGGGTCGAGCTCCAGCGCGCGGGCAAACAGCTCGGCGGCATTGTCGCCCTCGGGGCTGGTCAGGCGTCCTTCATCCAGCGCCACCTGCGCCGCGCCAAGGGCTCCTGCAACAGCCGAACGGTGAGATACTGCAGACTCCAGCTGTCCCAGCACGGGCCGGCTGTCGTCAATAATGGCCACCACGCCGGCCAGCCGCTGCGCCTCGTCGAGATTGCCGGCATCGATCAGTGCGGCAATATCGCCCGAAAGCTCATCGGCCAAATCGTCCAGCGCCGCCAGGGTGTCGGGATCATCGGGCACAAACGCACGCGCCCGCAACAATGTTTGCAAACGCGCATCCTGGGCAGGGTCGGGAAGGCTGACTTCGGGAATCTCCTCAACCGGTTCCTGTGGAATTTCCAGATCTTCAAATCCGATGCTGAATTCATCGCCGCCTGAGCCAATCACATCCCCCAGACGACGCACCCGTCGTTGTTCTTCGGCATCGCCCTCATCCTGGGCGCTAACGCCCGGTACGGCGAGGATCAATGCCGCACATATTGCAAGCAGCAGATGTCTCATCCGATTCTTCGCTCCTGTGTCTGAAAAATCATCAGTGGGCAGTTTCCGCCGGCACGCCCTTTAAAGCAGTTTTGGCCGGACAGCCCGCTGAATGTGTGAAAATAGCGTATTGTGCCCTTGGCGACAAGCGCCAGACCCTTATAAAAACGGTATTCATGCCCAATTCCATGCTCACTCGGCAATTATCCGCCGATTTTGTTAAATCCGCCAAAGCAGCCGTTGCCAATGCAACCCTGCTGACTTCGCCGGCTATTGAAGAGATGCTTCACAAATGCAGTGAAGCGCCTGCAATCGGGATAGACACCGAGTTCGTTCGCGAACGTACATTCTACCCCCGACCCGGCCTGGTGCAGATCAGCAATGGTCGCCAGGTCTGGCTGCTCGATGCGGTGGCTGTTGAAAGCTCGCCTTTGCTGGGCGAACTGCTTGATTCCAAAGCCACCACAAAAATACTGCACAGCGTGGGCGAGGATCTTGAAATCCTCAGGATGGTCGGCGGCCGCTGGCCACAAAAACTGTTTGATACGCAGGTTGCTGCCGCAATGCTTGGCCAGCCCCTGCAAATTCGCTATGAAAGTCTGGCGGCCCTGGTGCTTGGTATTGAGCCCGACGGAGGGCGGGCCCGCAGCAACTGGCGCAAGCGCCCGCTGGCGCCCGAGCTGCTGCAGTATGCCGCCGAAGATGTGATCTGGCTGCCGGCGCTTAAGGACAGGCTGTCTGAACTGCTGGAGCAGGCCGGCCGCCTGGACTGGCTGCGCGAGGACTGCAGACGCCTGGTGGAGCGCGCCCGGGCCGGCGACACCACGCCGCCGATTACCCGCGTCAAGGGCGCCGGCCGTCTGCCCACAGCCGATCTGGCCTTTGTTGACGCGCTCTCGCGCTGGCGCGAAAGCATGGCCCGCCAGCGCGACCTGCCGCGCCGCTTTGTGCTTGGCGACGACACGCTGCTGGACTTTGCCCGCCTGGCGGCAGCCGGCCGCTTTGGCCAGGCCCTTGGCAAGCTGACGCCAAAACAGCGTCGAAGCTACTCTGAAACTCTGGAAAAAGCCGTTGGTAGCGTCAATCCGGACAGGTTTCAGCTGCCCGCCACACTCAGGCCGTTTTCTCCCGAAGAGCGAGAGCAGTTGCGCACGGCCCAAAAAATTGTGCGCGACGTTGCAGCCAGGCTCGAAGTGGAGCCGGCCCTGCTGGCCAGCAAAAGGGAACTTGCACGGCTCGTTCGCGGCGAATACCCCGACTGGCTGCACGGCTGGAGAAAAGACATACTTTCCGATCCCCTGCGGGCGGCTTCTGTTAATATTTCCGACCTTGCCGAAACAAACCGGAGCCCCGGTAGCTCAGCCGGATAGAGCAGCCGCCTCCTAAGCGGCAGGCCGCAGGTTCGACTCCTGCCCGGGGCGCCATTCAAGATAATCCGCTAGGCTTTCGGCAAGCATTGAAAACGTGCTGGCAAGGCTGAGCTCAAGCCTAGACCGGACTGGGCTCTCGCAGTCCTCTGCCCTCAGCATCAGGCCGCTCGTCGAGCCAATACTGCTCAGACGCGACCCAGGGCTGACTAATCTGCTCATCGTGCGGCCTACGATCAACCAGCAACAGGCGATAGCCGGGAATCTGATCCTTTTGGCATTGTTCCACCAGGCTTTGCACGGTCACTCCCATAAGGGTTGTGCCTCCTGTAAGGTTGAACTTTACCTTGTCAGCATCCATCAGGATGGGCCAAGCCTGCTTCTTGATCTGTTCGATTTCGTCAAAGCCGCTGAACGGGTCTCTCATTTCCAAATAATGAACCGCCCCCTTGAAGCCGGCACGTTCAACAGCCTCCCTGGCCCCAGGGCGTGTTTTTTCAGTGCATATGACCAGCGCAAAATCCGGATCCACTTTTTTCAGAGCTGAATACAGCACCCCAGGCGCGGTGCCGACTGCTGTAACCAAAAGCTTGCCGCCCCCTCCCCCTCTAGGAGGTGGCCAGCAACTGTCACCACCCTTGATCTGTTCCCAAAACGTCTGGATGCCATCAAGGCATATTTTCG
This sequence comes from Wenzhouxiangella sp., assembly GCA_035302305.1. GTDB lineage: Bacteria > Pseudomonadota > Gammaproteobacteria > Xanthomonadales > Wenzhouxiangellaceae > Wenzhouxiangella. Next base: position 10,252 of record DATGSU010000117.1, read on the forward strand.
ACTGATTGACTGTCATTCCATTGTGGGCAATCTGATTGCGCTGTTCTCTCAGCCGATTCCAAAAGCCGCCCCACTCCTTCTGTGAAATTTCGCGTGCACTCCCAAGCCCATCCCCCCTTTTTAGCTCATTTACAAGCGCTGAAAGCGCTCGTTCACTTTTCTGGCGCTCATTGCGATCAAGCCATTTGTCCTTGTTTCCGTGGTGAAAAACACCCAGTGAAACCACCCACTCACGCATTAGCCCAAGCGCTATCGTGTTTTGCTCATGTTCGAGATAACGGTCGACAAGATTTGCCTGCCTTTTAATCTCATTCGCCGTGAGTTCAATACCTGCTTTCCAATTTTTCTTACAACGTTTTGCGCCATTTAAATCCCCTCCAAAACACAAGGGCTCAACCACCTCCTTCATTTTGTCGCCCAATTCATTTGCCAACGGCAGTTTCAGTCCTGGTATTTCTTCAAAACGGTGATCCCCCAGCAAATTGTTCAGCAGCCCTGCAGCTTCGCCAAGCTCAAGCGGGAAGCCGGCCTCAAAGTTCGTGGAAAATGTCCGAAGAGAATCATGCATCCAGCGTGCTTTTTGGCGGCTGGAATCATAGGGCAGGCTATTTTTAACCTGTTTAAAGCGCCGTGCCAAAGCGCTGGTAAAACCGGTGTCCCGAAATGTTCTGACTGCATGAAACCACAGTGGCAAATCCAGCAGAGGCTTGAGGCTGATAAGAGGCTTTTCCTCAGACCTGCTTTCCAGTTTTCCGTACCAGGCCCCATTCAGCTGGACCTCTTGCAGACTGGTCAGATAAATTGCGAGCACGTACATCACAATTGGTATGTGCCTTGGCCCGTGGGTAATATCTATCGTCAGCCTGGACTCACGCTCTATTGCACGCGCCACCTTGACAAGAATTTTGTTGAGCTCTTCAGCGGAGTCACCATCGGAAATATCCAAAGGGTGGGCAGTCAAGCCCATTCTTTCCAGTTCCTTGGAAAAAATGGGCCAGGTTTTTTTTCGTGCATCTTCGGTAACAAGGCACAGCACGGTATCAGGCCGTTCCTCAGCCTCCATCAACTCCAAAAGAGCAATTGATGCAAAGTCAGCCCTGCTTTCGCGGCCCTTGTATTTATACGTTGTCTGACGGGAACTGACGCCAAGCGCCATAAGCAGATAGTGGCTTTGTTCTTTCTCTTTTGAACTCATGGACACGCCCCTCAATAAAATTAACTTACAGACATCAAACAAGAAGCCCATTCTAAAGCATTTGGGTAGCCCGCACCTCTACTGGCTCGATGAGCATGGAAACATTCAGGGCTCGTCACGACCAGATGTGCAGAAGTCCTGTGGCCGCAAGGTCTCGGCCAAGCGGCGGCCACAAAGCCCAAGGCATGCCGCCTCCGCTGCCGTGGCTGGCAGCGGAGGCGGCATGAGCGGCTGTCAGGCGGCTTCACCCGCTGCTTTTTGATGGTGCCTTTCCAGGCGCCGCTCGATGAGCGAGTAGGCGGCCGGCACCACCACCAGGGTCAGGAATGTTGAGCTGAGCATGCCCCCGATAACGGCGATGGCCAGCGGCGCGTTGCCTTCGGCGCCGGCGCCAAAGCCAAGCGCCGGCGGCATCATGGCCAAAATGACGGTAAACGACGTCATGAGCACCGGACGCAGGCGGATGGGGCAGGCTTCGCGCAGGGCCTCGTCAATGCCCCGGCCCTGTGCGCGGTACTGGTTGGTCAAGTCCACCAGCAGAATGGAGTTTTTGGCCACCAGCCCAATGAGCAGCACCATGCCTATCATTGAGTTGATGTTCAGGGTATGCCCGGTCAGCCACAGCAACATGATGCCGCCGATGATGGCCAGCGGCTGGGCGGTCATGACCACCAGCGGCTGAATGAAGGAATTGAACTGGCTGGCCAGCACAATATAGACCAGCACAATCGCCAGGCCAAAAGCAAACAGCATGTAGCCAACGGTATCCTGAAACTCCCGCGCTTCGGCCTTGTACTGCACCGTATAGCCCAGCGGCAAAATGTCCTCAGCTGCCTGATTGATGGCGTCAACAGCCGCACCCAGCGGCATTTGCGGACTGCCGTAAAAATCGGCTGAATAGTTGAGGTTGAAGCGCGTGATAACGGCCGGGCCTATGGTTTCACGGGCATTGGCCAGCGAATCGAAGCGCACCAGCGAGCCGTCGCTTGAACGCAGGTAGATCTTGCCCAGATCGGCCGGCTGGGTGATTTGCCCATCGGCGCTTTTGACGCGGATATCGTAGCGTTCGCCATCGCCCGGATCATCGTTGTAGCGGGCGATGTCCACGCCCCCCACCAGCATGTTGATGGCAAATGCGATATCGGCCGACGTCAGGCCCGCTTCGGCCGTACGGACGCGGTCGACGCTGATGTCCACCTGGGGCAGGTCCAGCTGCAGATCCAGATCCAGCTGTCCCATGCCGTCGATGTTTTCCAGACGCTTGTGCATTTGCCCGGCAAGTTCGGCCACGCGATCCAGGTCCGGCCCGCTGATGGCAAACTGCAAAGGGTCACCGCGCCCGCCTCCGACTATGGAAGGGGGTGAGGCAAATGCAATCAGCCCCGGAATGCCGGCTAGCTCCGCGCGCAGCTGCGCCAAAAAATCCTGCTGGCTGATTCTGCGCTGGCCGCGATCGACCATGCGCACAAAAGACATGCCGCGACTGACCTGCCCACCCTGGCCCAGGCCGATGGCGCTGAATATGGTGTCGACCTCATCATGCGAGGTCAGCAGCTGTTCAACCTGGTCAAGGTATTTCTCGGTGGTTTCTATGCTGGTGCCCAAAGGCGCCCGGTAGGTCACCACGAAACGACCCTCATCCTCCTCGGGCACAAATTCCTTGTCGATGCTGGCCAGGAAGAAGCCCGAGCTGAGCACCACCAGCAAGGCGATGAACAGCACCGTCCAGCGGCGATCGAGCGTCCATTCAAGCATGCGGTGATAGACCGTGTTCATGCCTTCAAAAAAGCGATCGAGCGCATGATAAATACGCCCCCGCTCCCCGCCCTTGCGGCGCACCCGCAGAAAACGCGAGCTCATCATGGGCGTAAGCGTGAGCGAAACAATGCCCGAGGCCAGCACGCCCACCGTAACGGTAACGGCAAAGGATTCAAAAAACCGGCCGATGATGCCGCCCAGGAAAATAACCGAGGCAAAAATGGACACCAGCGTCAGCGTGGTGGCCACAATGGCGAAAAACACCTGGTTGCTGCCCTGTATGGCGGCTTCAATGGGATCGGGTGTAACCTCTTCGCGGAAGCGATAGATGTTTTCAAGCACCACAATGGCATCGTCGACCACCACCCCGATGAGCAGCAGCAGGGCCAGCAGGGTCATGGTGTTGAAGGTGTAGCCCAGCGTATAAATGGCCGCCACTGCCGCCAGCAACGAAACGGGGATGGCCAGCGAAATGATGATGGTGCCGCGCCAGCTGCGCAAAAAGAACAGCACCACCAGCGCGGCCAGCAGCGTGCCTTCAAGCAGATGATCCTGCAGGGATCGGACAATTTCCTTGATCAGCTCCGAATCGTCTGACGCAACGTGAAGCTCCATGCCGGGCGGCAGCTCGGGAATGATTTCCTCATCGAGGCGGCGCTTGACCTCCTCGACAATATCCACCGTGTTGGAGCCGGCGATCTTGACGATGCCCAGGCCAACCGCCGACTTGCCCATAAAGCGGGCAATGGCGCGGTTGTCGGCCAGGCCATCGACCACTTCAGCGATGTCCTCAAGATGCACGGGCGCCCCTTCGGAATAGCCAACGACCATGCCGGCCAGGTCCTCAGGCGAGTGATATTCCAGATCGAGCTTGATCTGTGATTCGGTCTGCCCCGACACCAGAAAGCCGCCGGGAAACTGCACATGCTCGGTATCAAACGCATGGCGTATGTCGCCTGCCGTAATACCCAGTGCGGCCATGCGGTCCAGATCCACATTGACGCGGATGGTGCGTTCGCGCGCACCACCCACCTGAACCTCGCCAACGCCGTCAATGGTTTCAAGCTGCTTGCGAATGACGTTGTTGGCGTACTGGTTGAGCTGTTGCAGTGTTCTGTCGCCCTGCAGGGTAACCCACATGACCGCACTTGCTCCGGCTTCTATCTTGGCCACCACCGGCGGCTCGGCATCCAGCGGCAGCTCGCGCAATGTCTGGTTGACCTTGGCCTGCACCTCGTTGAAGGCCACGTCAATGTCCTTGGCCAGCTTGAATGTGACCACAACATTGGACGTGCTCGGCGATGAGCTCGACTGGATATAGTCAATCCCGGGCACGCTGTTGACGGCGCTTTCAATGAGATTGGTCACGCTGGCATCAATGATTTCGGGGCTGGCACCCGGCAGCACGGTGGTGACCGAGATGATGGGGAATTCAATTTCCGGAAAACGGTCCAGGCCGATGTCCCTGAATCCGATCAGGCCGAAAAGCACCATGACCGCCGAGATCATCCAGGCCAGCACGTGCCGGCGAATGGACAGCTCTGGCAGGGTCATGAATCTTCTCCGTTTTCCTTCACGTCTATCAGGGCGCCGTCACTCAAAAACCCGGCCCCATCCACCACCACCGGCACGCCCTCATCCAGGCCGTCAACAATTTCAACCCAGCCATCACCGCGCAGGCCAATTTCAACCTTGCGCTCAACCGCACGCCGGCCGTCCACTTCGTACACCACTGTTCCGGACGGGCGGCGCACAACGCTGCCCGGATTGACAACCAGCCCCTGGCGCTCATCAAGAACCAGCTTTCCGGTAACTGAACCGCCAGAGCGCCAGCGCCCGGGATTGTCAAGGTCGACGATGACCTCAATGGCGCGCGAACCATCGCCCACGGTCGGGTCGATCTCGCTGATTTTGGCCTCGACCTCTTCGTCGGGTCGCGCCGGAACGCTCAGATAAACTGTCTGCCCCACCTCAAGCGCCTCCTGAACGTGCTCGGGTAGCGGCAGAAAGGCCTGCAGGCTTTGACTGGACACCAGTTCATAGACCGGCTGGCCGGCGGTAACGTAATCGCCCGTGCTGATCAGCCTCCTTTTGATATCGCCGCTGACCGGACTGTGAATTTGTGCCTGCTCCAGATTGTATTCCGCATCGGACAGCTGGGCCTGTGCGGCATCCAGCTGGGCCTCGATGGTTTTAATGCTGGTGGTGGCATCGTCCAGCTGATCTTCGGCAATGGACTGCTGCTCGGCCAGCCTGGTCAGCCTCTGCACGCGGCGCTTCTGGTTTTCCAGCTGGGCCTGCAGCTGGGCCACGCTGGCGCGCGCCGACGATACGGCAATCTGCTGAACCTCGGAATCAATTTCCGCCAGCAGATCTCCGGCTGCGACCCGGTCGCCGACATCGGCATGAATGACCTTGATGCGTCCCGAGGTTTCGGCCGCCACCGAAGGCGAGGTGTTGGCGCGCAGCCGCCCAATGGAAAGTTCGGTACGCGCCACTGTTGTCGACCTGGTGTTTTCTGCCGTTACAGAGGTTGCGCGCTCGGACGGCCCCGATTGTCCGCTATCACCACAGGCCGCCAGCAACAAGACTGCAGCCACCAGGGGCAGAACAATTCTTTTCATTGTTGAACTCCGTTCACTGCCCCGGGAGCGAGGCCTTTGTAGACAAGATTTATAAAACCGGTCGCCAGTTCATCGCTGCCGGTTTCGGCCAACAGGTCGGGACGCGCCGAAATATCCCGAGCATGCTGAAAGAAAAACGCATTGGCGCTGAACATCATCATGGCCATAAGCCGGCAGTTGGTATCGGATCGAATTTCGCCGCTGTCTCTGGCGCTGCGCAAATAGGCCGTCAGCTGTTCCAGATTGCGCGACAGCAAATCAAGGATCACGGGACGCTTGTGGTCAAGAGCCGGGTACTGAAGCTCGCGCAACACCAGCTGCGTGACCTGTTGGTGACCATGCATATGGCGCAAATGTTCACGCTGGAATTCGCGCAGCACCACTTCGACACAGCCTCCTGCCTCGTTCAGAAGGCTGTGCAGGCGCTCGCCAAAGCTTTCCACAGCCGCCGCTATAACGGCCACATACAGGGCTTCCTTGCTGTCAAAATGATGGAAAACCGTTGACTTGCTCATGCCCGCCTTGCGGGCAATGGCCGCTATGGACGAGGCCGCATAGCCGCGCTCGGAGAATGCCTGCGCGGCTGCATCAAGCAGGCGCTCCCTTCCCGATGCCAGTTCGGTATTTGCAGAATCAGCAGTCAACACACAGCTCCGGACAGACCAAACCAACCGATCGGTCGGTTGGTGTTATTCTAACACCATGATCGTTACAATCAACAGGTTTATTCGACACTAAAAAACACAAAAGGATTTGCACAACATGGCCATGCTAAAAGGCAAAAAAGCCCTGATTGTCGGAGTTGCCAGCCCGCGCTCCATTGCCTGGGGAATTGCAGAAGCAATGCACCGCGAAGGCGCGGAACTGGCTTTCACCTATCAAACCGAAAAGCTCAAGCCGCGCGTCGACAGAATTGCCGAGCAGACCGGCTCATCGCTGGTCATGCCGCTGGACGTGGCCAGCGATGAGCAGATTGCCGATGTTTTCAGCGCCATAGAAAAGGAATGGGGTGCACTGGACATCATTGTGCATGCAGTGGGCTTTGCCCCGCGCGAGCAGCTGGTGGGTGAATTTGTTGATGCCGTTGATCGCGAAGGTTTCAGTATCGCCCATGATATTTCATCCTACAGCTTCGCCGCGCTGGCCAAGGCCGGCAGGCCCCTGATGAAGGATCGCAACGCGGCCCTGCTGACCATGACGTATCTGGGCGCTGTGCGGGCCATGCAAAGCTACAACGTCATGGGCCTGGCCAAGGCATCGCTGGAAGCCTCGGTTCGTTATCTTGCCCACGGCCTGGGCCCCGACGGCATTCGCGTCAACGGCATTTCTGCCGGTCCGATCAGAACCCTGGCTGCCTCGGGCGTTTCAAAGCTGCGCAGCATGCTTGAGCACGTGGCGGAAACCTCACCCATTCGCCGCAATGTCACCATAGAGGATGTAGGCAATGCAGCGGCCTTTCTGTGCTCCGACCTGGCCGCCGGGATAACCGGCGAAATCACTTATGTGGACGGCGGCTACAACATTGTTGGAATGGCCGGACTGGACTGATCCAGACTGTTAATCACAAAAAAAGCCGGGGTTAATCCCGGCTTTTTTGTGTCAGGCACTTCCAAAAAACCTACAGGCGGGATTCGTCCACGCTGATCTTGGTGCTGTCCCGCAACTGGGCCAGCAGGCCTTCAACCGCTTCCTGTGAACGCATCATCTGCAGCTGGCGGCGCACCATGTCGCGCGTGGTTTCGTCCGCCTCGGAGGGATTGCCGGAAGTCACCCCTTCAAGACGCACCACTGCAAAGCCGTTGTTGCGCGGCAGGACGTGCAGGGTGGGCTCCTCACCGGGCGCCGGAAGCTGAAAGGCTTCGCGCAGGAACTCCATGCCGTGCTGAAAATCGTTGCGGGTCAGCTCGGCAATCTGTGTGATTTCCAGCTCGTCATCCTCTGCAACCGACTCCAGCGTGTCGTCACCACTGATTCTGTCCAGGAGCGCCTGCGCCCGCTCACGGGCAAGCTCGCTGCTTTTCCGGCGAATCAAAAGTTCGCGAATCTCATCGGACACGTCAGCCAGCGGACGCGGCTCGGAAGGCTCATGGCCGGCCAGGTGAATGGCAACCATGCGGTCTCCGTCCAGCTCAACCGGATCTGCAACCGCCTCATCAAGCAACACCAGGTCGGAGAATGCCGCATCAACAATATCCTCGCTGGCGGCAATTCCCTCTTCGGCGCCGGAGCGCGTAAACCAGTCGGTTTCCTGAATTTCCAGGTCAAGCTCCTCAGCCAGCGGCTCGAGGCCGGAATCATCGGCGTAAACCAGGTCAACCATGCGCTGTGAAAGCTCCAGGTACAGGTCTTCACGTTCACGCTCCACGTATTCTTCGAGAATTTCGGCGCGCGCCTCTTCAAAGCTCTGGCCCTGTGGGGGACGGATTTCGTCAACGCGAATCAAGTGCCAGCCAAAACGCGTTTCAACCGGCTCGGAAACATCGCCCGCATCGGCAAGTGCGTACAGCGCGTTTTCAAAAGGCTCGACCATGTCATTGGGCTCTATCCAGCCCAGCGAGCCGCCCTGATCGGCAGACGCCGGATCATCGGAATACTCGGCGGCCAGCTCTTCGAACGATTCCCCGCTTTCAATGCGCTCACGCAGCTGCACGGCCAGCGCTTCGGCTTCGGACTCGCCGCCTGCCACTTCCGGCGTAATCAGAATATGGGACGTCAACCGGCTTTCAGGCGTCATGAAACGGTGGCGGGCAGACTCATAATGCTGCCGCAGCTCATCCTCGCTCAGCGAAACATCGTCCTCGTCGAGCAGGTCAGCACCCTCGAGCACCACATAGCTGAGCTTTACGCGCTCCTCTGAAGTGAAGCGATCGAGGTTGTCATCGTAAAAGGACCGGATTTCATCATCTGAAACATTAATTTCATCAGCGAAGTCCTCGGCGCTGATCTCTATCATGCTGACCTGCCGCGTCTGATTGCGCAGGCTGATCAGCCTGTCGACTTCCGGCTCGGTAACCACTGCCGAGCCTGCCAGTGCCATGGGCACAATGCGGGTTTGAACGTCATCACGCAGGCTGCGCTCAAAGCTGCCTACGGTTTCCCCCGCTCCGGTCAGGGCCTGGCGGTAGGCGTCGGGATTGAACTGCCCCTCTATCTGAAATGCAGGCGTTGAACGGATCAGTTCACCAATGACCTGGTTGCTGACCTGCAGCCCGGCTTTTTTGGCGTACTGGCGCAGCAGAATCTCATCGATCATGCTTTCGAGAAACTCCCTGCGCGCCTCGGGTCGCCCGGCTTCAACATCGTTGTAGCGATCGCCCATCTGCTGGCGCAGACGCGCCCGGTGCTGGGCAAAGCCCGACTGAAAGTCCAGGGATGAAATTTCATCGTCACCAACAGACGCGACGGCATCCTGCGGCATGGAGCTGGTGTAGCTGTCGATACCCCAAAACATGAAAGGCACGGCCAGCAGGCCGAACACGAAAATGGCAATGATTCCGGTCAGACGGTCGCGAATGGCCTGCAGCATGATCCCTGATTGACTCCGGCGTTGGCGAGAAAATTACAGTTTGTTGATTCAGAAACAAGTCAGGGCGCCCGTTGGGCGCCCTGACGACAAGTGGCGGAGTGGACGGGACTCGAACCCGCGACCCCCGGCGTGACAGGCCGGTATTCTAACCAACTGAACTACCACTCCAAATCCTGGTGGGTGCTGGAGGGCTCGAACCTCCGACCCTCGCCTTGTAAGGGCGATGC
>DATGSU010000118.1:0-6386 GCA_035302305.1 Wenzhouxiangella sp.
GCAGCGCGCCAGAATCCACAAAACGGCGATGGGCCACAGCCCGTGCAGAAGAACGGTGATGGAACACAGCGACGCCAGCGCGGTGAAGGTGCGCACGTGGCCGGCGGCGCGGATGAGATGCGGCACCAGAAAGGTGCCGACCACAAAGCCGCCGTAGTAAGCGGCGGAGATGCTGCCGATGATGGTGGATGAAAAGCCTTCGATGTCACCGCGGACGCCCAGCAGCGTGCCGACCAGGCCGTTGCCGGTCAGCAGCAGGAAAACACCCAGAAGCAGGGTGGAGATGGCGACAATGCTGCGCATGAGGTGCCCGGAGATGATTGAACAGTCCATTATGCCAAAGCGGCCCGTTCAAAAACCGTTTGGCGGCCAACAGCGGCTGGTTTACAAAAAAAGCGCCTGCAGGTTGTTGCTGAAGCGGCGCCCGCGGCGGGTCTGACGAATCAGCCCGGCCTGGTGGTCGATGTCGATCAGCTCAAGCTCGACGGCGCGCTCAAGCGGCTTGTCTATGCGGCTGCGATGCAGCCCGGTGCGCTGCTCGAATTCCGCCAGCGGCACGGGCTCGGCCAGGCGCAGCCGGTTGATGAAGTATTCAAAGGCCAGCTCGGCTTCGGGCACCGGCTTGAGTTCGGCAATAAAGCCGCCGTCGTCCAGGCCGCGCAGATAGGGGCGCGGGTGGGCCTTGCGGCGGGTGCGCACAATATGGCCCTCGGCCGGCAGGGTGATCTTGCCGTGGGCGCCGGCGCCGATGCCGATGTAGTCGCCAAAGCGCCAGTAGTTGAGGTTGTGAACACATTCGCCGCCCGGCCGGGCCCAGGCGGAAATTTCGTAGTTCTGAAGGCCGGCGTTGCGCATGCGCCCGGCGCAGGCATCCATCATGGCCCAGGCGGAATCCTCGTCGGGCAGCGGCGGCGGATGCTTGGCAAACAGGGTGTTGGGCTCAAGCGTGAGCTGGTAGTGCGACAGGTGGGGCGGGTCGAAGGACAGCGCCTTGTCAACATCGGCCACCGCCTGTTCTATGGTCTGCTCCGGCAGGGCCCACATCAGATCGATATTGAAGCGCTCAAAGCCGGCCTTTTTAAGGGCGAGAATGGCCTCTTCGGCTTCGTTGGCGCCGTGAATGCGCCCCAGTCTTTTCAGCTTGGCGTCGTCAAAGCTTTGCACGCCCAGGCTGATGCGGTTTATTCCGGCGGCGCGGTAGGCTTCAAAGCGGTCGTGTTCCAGCGCGCCCGGGTTGGCTTCCATGGTGACTTCGGCGCCGGGCATGAGCTGCACGCGGGCAGCAACGCCGGACAGCAGCCGGGCCATGCCTTGGGCCGAAAACAGGCTGGGGGTGCCGCCGCCGATGAAAATACTCACAACGGGGCGCTGCCAAACCCGCGGCAGCTCCAGCTCCAGGTCGGCCAGCAGGGCGTCGATATAGCGCTTTTCGGGCAGCTCGCCGTCCAGCGCCCAGGCGTTGAAGTCGCAGTAGGGGCAGCGCGCGATGCACCAGGGCAGGTGAATGTAGAGCGACAGCGGCGGCAGTGACAGCATGGCGGTTCTCAGACGGGCCGGGCAGGGGCCAGGGGCCCAGCGCAAATCATGGCGCCTGGCCGGCCGGGTTCTTGAGGAAATTGATCAGCGCGGCCAGCGCCCGCCCGCGATGGCTGACCAGGCCCTTTTCGCTGAGCGTGAGCTCGGCGGCTGACGTGCCCGTGGCGGGGTCGACAAACAGCGGATCGTAGCCAAAGCCGCGTTCGCCGCGCGGTTGTTCAAGTATCTGCCCGTGCCAGCGGCCCTCGGCTATCAGCGGGGCCGGGTCGTCGGCGTGGCGCAGCAGCACCAGGCTGCAGTGAAAAAACGCGGCGCGGCGCCCGGCCGGCACGTTTTGCAGCGCGTCGAGCAGCTTGCGGTTGTTGTCGTCGTCGCTGGCGTCGGGGCCGGCAAAGCGGGCCGAGTGGATGCCGGGCTGTCCGCCCAGGGCGTGAACCACCAGCCCGGAATCGTCGGCCAGCGCCGGCAGGCCGGTTGCGCGCGCGGCATGGCGCGCCTTGATGAGCGCGTTTTCCATGAATGTGGGCGCGGTTTCCTCGGCGGATTCAACGCCCAGCTCGCCCTGGGCGCGCAGCGTCATGCCCAGCGGCCCGAAGGCCTCTTCAAGCTCGGCGAGCTTGCCGCGGTTGCCGCTGGCCACCACGATTTCGTGCAGCCGGTCGGGGTGATCAGTTTTCATCAAGGCTGGCGTTCTGGATGTCGACAAGCCGGGCAATGCCCTGCTCGGCCAGCTCAAGCATGGCGTCGAGCTCGGCGCGCCTGAAGGCGTGGCCTTCGGCCGTGCCCTGCACTTCTATAAAGCCGCCGCCGTCGTTCATGACCACGTTCAGATCGGTGTCGGCAGCTGAATCCTCCTCGTAATCGAGATCAAGCACCGCCCGGGTGCCAACCATGCCGACCGACACGGCCGCCACCTGGCCATAAATGGGGTTGCGCTTGATCTTGCCGGTTTTTATCAGCCAGTCAACGGCGTCCACCAGCGCCACGTAGGCGCCGGTAATGGCCGCCGTGCGCGTGCCGCCGTCGGCCTGCAGCACGTCGCAGTCGAGCGTCACGGTGCGCTCGCCCAGGGCTTCAAGATCAACCACGGCGCGCAGGCTGCGGCCGATGAGGCGCTGGATTTCCAGGGTGCGGCCACCCTGGCGGCCGCGCGCGGCCTCGCGGGCATTGCGCGTGTTGGTGGCGCGCGGCAGCATGCCGTATTCGGCCGTCAGCCAGCCCTGATTCCTGCCGCGCAGCCAGGGCGGCACGCGCGGCTCCACGCTGGCGGTGCACAGCACGCGGGTATGGCCGAATGACACCAGCACCGAGCCTTCGGCGTGGCGGGTGAAATGGCGTTCGATGCGCACCGGGCGCAGCTCGCCGGGGGCGCGTCCTGACGGTCGGCTCACGATGGATGAATCCTTGTCACTTGTTGGGCAGGCAAGGGTAACATGGGGTGTTTTCCACCTGCGATGCAGACATGATGAAAAGCATGACCGCCTATGCGCGGAGTGCCGCGACCCTGCCGGCCGGACAGATTGTCTGGGAGCTGCGCTCGGTCAATCAGCGTTATCTTGATTTGAGCCTGCGGCTGCCCGAGGAATTCCGCGGCCTGGATGCCGGAATCCGCTCCGCGCTCAAGGCGCGGCTGGGGCGCGGCAAGGTTGAAGCCACGCTCAGATACCACTCCGACCCGGCCAGCGCGGCGGCGCGGCTGGCGCTGAACACCGACCTGGCGCGCAGCCTGCTGGCGGCCCATGACGAGCTGGCCGGGCTGGCCGGACTTGACGGCCGGGGCAGCCCGCCCGATCTGGTGCGCCTGCTGGCCTGGCCGGGGCTTATTGATCAGGCCGAGGATGACCTGACGCCGGAATTCGAGCGGGTGATGGCCGCGCTTGATGAGGCCGTTGATGATCTGGTGGCGGCGCGCCGGCAGGAAGGGCGGGCCATTGCCGACATGATCAGGCCGCGCCTGGCCGGGGTGCGCGAGCAGGTGGCGCTGGTTCGCGAGCAGCTGCCGGCCATCCGCGCAGCGCTGGAGGCGCGCTTTCGCGAGCGCCTGGCCGCACTTGATGTTGACGTGGAGCCGGGGCGCATTGAGCAGGAAATTGTTTTGCAGCTGCAAAAGCTGGATGTGGATGAAGAGCTGGACAGGCTTGATGCCCACGTGGCCGAGGTTGAGCGCGTGATGACGCTGGACGAGCCGGTGGGCCGGCGCCTGGATTTCTTGATGCAGGAGCTGAACCGGGAAGCCAACACGCTGGGGTCCAAGGCCACGGCGGCCGAAGTGGGCCAGGCGGCCGTCGAGCTGAAGGTTCTGATTGAGCAAATGCGCGAGCAGGTGCAGAATGTCGAGTGACGCGCACAGTGGCGGCGAGCTTTTCGTTATTGCCGGGCCCAGCGGCAGCGGCAAGACCAGCCTGATTGCCGCCCTGCTGGAGCGCCATTCCGGGCTGGCGCTGTCGGTGTCCGACACCACCCGTCCGCCGCGCGCCGGCGAGATCGACGGTGAGCATTATCATTTCATTGGCGACGCCGAGTTTCGGGCCGGCGTGGACGAGGGCGTTTATCTGGAATACGCCAGCGTGTTCGGCCGTTTTTACGGCACGCGCCGCGAGCGGGTCGAGGCCCTGTGGAAAACCGGCCGCGATGTGCTGCTGGAAATCGACGTGCAGGGCGCCGAGCAGGTCAGGCGCGCGCATCGGCAAGCCTGCGCCATTTTCATTTTGCCGCCTTCGCTTGAGGAACTTGAAAAACGGCTGCGGGGGCGCGGATCGGACTCTGATGATGTCATCACGCGCCGCCTGGGCGAGGCGCGTCGCGAAATTGCTGTCGGCCGGAATTTTGACTGGCTGGTGCCCAACGACCGCTTTGATGATGCGCTGGCCGATCTGCTGGCCGTTGTGCGCGCCTGGCCGCGCAGAAATTCGGCCGGGCAGGCGCTCGTCGAGGAACTGTTGGATGTGCGCGGCAATAACAGTACAATGAGGGATTAGATGCGTCCGGAGCCCGCGCGGTTTGCGGGCTTTGGCAAAGTAATCAAATTGGAGTCCAGGTTCTAGATCATGGCCAGAGTTACTGTAGAAGATTGTGTCACCGTCATGCCCAACCGCTTTGAGCTGGTAATGTCGGCCGCCCAGCGCGCGCGCATGATTGCCAACGGGGCCGACCCGCTGGTGGATGAAGAGTCCGACAAACCCACGGTGATTGCGCTGCGCGAGATTGCCGAAGGGCTGGTTCACGAGGAAAACCTGCCGACGCTGCAGGCCGAGCTGGATGCGCGCCTGGCGGCCATGCAGGCCGAGGTGCCCACCCCGTCGCGCGGCGGCAGCCTTTGAGTGGGGCAGTGCATATTAAAGGTGAGTAAGCTGTAAGTAGCGGATCGGAGCGTCGATATGCTGCCTGCACAGGTGCTCGTACTCAGGGATCTGCTCAACACCTATCTTGAACCCCAGCACGTGGCCACAGTGTTGCGTGCCTACGAAACCGGCGCCCTGGCCCACGCAGGTCAGAAGCGCCGCTCCGGCGAAGACTACATTACCCACCCGGTTGAGGTGGCCCGCATTCTGGCCCGCCTGCGCATGGACCATGAAACCATCGTGGCGGCCATTTTGCACGACACCATAGAAGACACCGAGCTGAAGAGACAGGACCTTGTCGACCAGTTTGGCCAGGAAGTGGCCGACCTGGTGGAGGGGGTGACCAAGCTCGACAAGATGAAATTCTCGACCCGCAGGCAGGCGGATGCCGAAAGCTTCCGCAAGCTGCTTTTGGCCATGAGCCGGGACTTGCGGGTCATTTTCATCAAGCTGGCCGACCGCCTGCACAACATGCGCACCATAGAGCACATGTCGCAGTCGGCCCGGCGTCGGATTTCGGCCGAAACGCTGGAAATCTACGCGCCCATTGCCGCCCGTCTGGGCATGAGCGAGCTGCGCGAAGAGCTGGAAGACCTGGGCTTCAGGCATCGCTACCCCAACCGCTACCGGGTGCTTTCCGCCCACCTCAGGCGCAGAATGGGGCGGCGCGGCAGCGCGCTCGAAACGGTGGTCGATTCGCTCAGAAAACGCCTGAATGAAGCCGGCCTGGCGGCCGAGGTCGAGGGCAGAACAAAAACGCTCTACAGCATTTACAGCAAGATGCGCGAGCGTTCCCTGCCGCTGGCCCAGCTGATGGATTTGTACGCCGTGCGCATCATTACCCAGACCCAGCCCGAGTGCTATCAGGCGCTGGGCGTGGTGCACACGCTCTACCAGCCGATCATGGGCAGTTTCAAGGACTATATTGCCGTGCCCAAGCCCAACGGCTACCAGTCGCTGCATACCGTGGTCAACGCCCGGCTTGCGCTGCCGGTTGAAGTCCAGATTCGCACCCAGCGCATGGACATGACGGCCAAGCGCGGCGCGGCCGCGCACTGGATCTACAAGTCCCTGGCCGATGATGAAACCATGGAGCGCGGGCGGCGCTGGCTGTACAAGCTGGTGGACACCGAAGGGCGCGAAAAAACCGACTCGGAAAAGTTCATTGCCAGCGCCAAGGCCGAGCTGTATCCCGATGAGGTGTTCGTGTTCACGCCCAACGGCCGCATCATCGACCTGAAGCGCCATTCGACGGCGCTGGACTTTGCCTACGCCATTCACACCCAGGTGGGCGACCAGGCGGTGGCGGCCTATATCGACAACGAGCAAATGCCGCTGTACACCGAACTGCAGTCGGGTCAGACGGTGAGAATAGAAACCAGGGAGGGCGAAAAGCCCAAGCCCGAATGGCACGAGTTTGTGGTGACCTCCAAGGCCCGGTCCAGCATACGTGCCCACCTGAAGAATCTGGAGCGGGCCGACTCGGTCGAGTTTGGCAACCGCCTGCTT
>DATGSU010000119.1:0-2137 GCA_035302305.1 Wenzhouxiangella sp.
TTTTTGCAGCGCGCCGGCGTGTCGGCCATTGGCCTGGTGGGCGATCCGCCTGAAAACGATTGAGCCGCGGCCGCGCTGCCCCGGCCGGAACCGCATGACTGCCCGGATACTCAAAACACCCATGATTCCCCGGATCTCAAAGCCGCATCCGGGCGCCAGTCATCTGCGCGCTTATAAAACCTGCGCCCGCTGCTGGAGGTGTTCGTGAAAGCCCGCTGGCAGGCTGTCAAGGACGCGCTGACCGCTTTTGGGCTGGCGGTGGCCGTGCACGCCGCTTTTGTGGCCATTTTGATCATCGGCACCTGGGACTGGCAGCCGTTCAGGCACGAGCCGGTGCCGGTTTTTGTCACCCTGGTGGATGAAGGGCCGAAACCGGTTGAAAAACAGGACGACAGCCGCGAGCGCGAAGAGGCGGCCAGGCAGGCGGCCGAGCGCCAGGCGGAAATTGAGCGTCAGCGCCAGGCCGAAGCCGAGCAGGCCCGCCAGCGCGAGCAGGAAGCCGAGCGCCAGCGGCAAAGGGAGGAGGAGCAGGCCCAGGCTGCCGCCGAGCAGCGCCGCCTTGAGCAGGAGCAGGCTCGCCTGAAAGCGGAAGAGGAGCGCCGCGAAGCGCGCAAAAGGCTGGATGAAGAGCGCCGTCGGCGCGACGAGGCGCGTCAGCGCGAACTGGAAGAGATTCGCCGCCAGCGCGAGGAGCTGGAGCGCAGCAGCGAAGAACAGCGCCAGCGTTTGGAGGAAATGGCCCGGCGCGAAGAGCGCGAAGAAACCCATGAGGATGTTGAGCGGGACGCCGAGCGCCTGCGGCTGGCGTCGGAGGATGCGGATGAGAATGCCCGGAAGGCGACGCTGAAAGAGGAGTATATCGAGACTATCAAGGAGCTCGTCGGGCGCAGCTGGCTGCGTCCGCCAACCAGCTCTGACAATTTGCGGTGCAATCTGCGCATCAGGCAGATTCCCGGCGGAGAGATTGTTGATGCCAATATCGAATCACCCTGCAACGCGGATGATGCAACACGGCGTTCGCTGATCGCAGCGGTGAACCGGGTTGGCCGCCTGCCCTATCAGGGCTATGAGGATGTTTTCGAGCGCGATATCGTGTTCTTGTTCACGGATGATACTGACTGACGGAGTGATCCTTACCATGCATGCATTGATCGGCAAACGGTTAAATGAAGTAAACAGGGGATCAACGGCGGGCATTGTCCTGTCTGCGCTGCTTGTTCTGGCCGTTTTGCTGGCATCGCCCGCTGCGGCCCAGCTGCGCATTGAAATCACCAAGGGCGCCACCGGCGCCATTCCGGTGGCCGTGGTGCCGTTTGCCTGGCAGGGCGAGGGCGAGGCGCCCGAGGAAATCGCCGCCATTGTCAGCGCCGACCTGCACCGCTCGGGGCTGTTCGACCCCATGCCCGAGAATGAAATGGTTGATCGCCCGACGCGGCCGACCGAGGTTCGTTTTGGCACCTGGCGGCTGCTCAAGGTGGATTATCTGGTGACCGGCACCGTGCGTGACCGCATTGACGGGGCCGGCTATGAAATTGACTACTACCTGATGGATATTCACAGCGGGCAGATTCTGCTGTCGCAGGGGCTGACCGTTGGCGGTTCGGATCTGCGCTTTGGCGCCCATCGCGTGGCCGACGCGGTGTATGAGGCCCTGCTGGGCATTCCCGGTGCGTTTTCCACGCGCATGGCCTATGTGCTGGTGCACGGCACCGGCACCGACAATGAGAGATTCGAGCTGGTGGTGGCCGATGCCGATGGCCACAGCCCGCATACCGTGGTGCGCACCTCGCAGCCCATTCTGTCGCCGGCCTGGTCGCCCGACGCGCGCCAGCTGGCCTATGTGTCGTTTGCCACCGGGCGGTCGCAGATCATCATTCAGGACCTCTACAGCAGCGACAGCCGCGTTGTCAGCGCCGAGAAAGGTATTAATGGCGCGCCGGCGTTTTCGCCCGACGGCCGCAAGCTGGCGGTCAGCCTGTCGCGCAGCGGCAGCCCTGAAATATGGGTGATTGATCTGGACAGCGGCCGCAGCGAGCAGCTGACCCATCACTGGTCCATCAATACCGAACCGGTTTTTTCTCCCGACGGTGAGCAAATATATTTCACGTCCGACCGCGCCGGGCGTCCGCAAATTTAT
>DATGSU010000120.1:0-3057 GCA_035302305.1 Wenzhouxiangella sp.
GTCCAGCACCAGCTGTCCGCCGGGGGCCAGCGAGCGCTTGATGTTGTCGAGCACCTTGCGGTGATCGGCCTCGTCATCAAAATAGCCGAAGCTGGTCCACATGACGATGACCAGGTCAAAGGCGCCATCGCGCGCAAACGAACGCATGTCGGCCTGGACGATGTCAATGCTCAGATCCCCCCTGGACTGGCGCAGCTGCTCAAGTAAAACATTGCTGGTGTCCACGGCCGTTACCTGCAGGCCGGCTGCGGCCAGCGGCAGCGCGTGGCGGCCGGGGCCGCAGCCCAGATCCAGCACGTGGCCGCTTTTCATGCCAACCAATTCAAGCAGCTGCTGGACTTCATCCCGGCCCTGCGCGAAAGTGTCCTCATTGAACATCAGAGGGCCGAAGTTGCTCCAGAAACCGTCGTCCAGATACCAGTTGTCGCTCAAGCTGCTGTTCCTTTTGGCTGTGGTTGTGCTGCCGGCGGGCTGCGCCACCGTGACCTGGTACGGACAGGCGGCCCGCGGCCAGATGGAGGTTCTTTTCAAGCGGCAGGATATCGCACAACTGATAGAAAATCCCGATACATCGGAGGCATTGCGCAGCCAGCTGCAAACCGTGCTGGAAATCAGGGAATTCGCCACCACTGAGCTGGGGCTGCCCGACAGCCGCAGCTACCGGCTGTATGCCGATCTGGGCCGCGCTGCGCCGCTTTGGAACGTGGTGGCCGTGCCGGCCTGCTCCATGACGCCGAAAAAGTGGTGTTATCCGCTGACGGGCTGCCTGGGCTATCGCGGGTATTTCCGCCGGGCGCGCGCCGACCGGCTGGCCGAACGTCTGCAGGAAGGCGGATTTGATGTTCAGGTGTCGCCCGTGGCCGGCTATTCCACGCTGGGCTGGTTTGCCGACCCTGTTCTGGCCAGCATGCTGGATCTGCCCGAAGTTTACCTGGCCGAACTGATCTTTCACGAGCTGGCCCACGAACTGCTGTTTGTGCGTGGTGACACGGCGTTCAACGAGGCGTTCGCCACGTTTGTCGGCCGCCACGGTGCCCGCCGCTGGCTGCAGACACATGCAGATGAGAAAGCGCTACAGGCCTGGCAGAAACAGCAGTCGGAACGCCACGGGCTGATTCTGGTTCTGCTGGAGGCCCGCCAGCGGCTGGCCGAGGGCTACAGGGCCGCTGACGGTGACGAGACTGAATGTCTAACCGTCAGACAACAAGAGTTTTCCCGTCTGGACGGGCAGCTGGCAATGCTGGCCGAACAGCAGGACAATGCCTACGCACACAGCTGGCGCAGCCGGGATTCAATCAACAACGCCAGCCTGGCGCTGGTGGCCACCTATGAAGCCGGCGTGCGCGCATTCGAAAGGGTTTTCAGCGATAATTGCGGCCAGGATCTGGACTGCCTTTACAGCTACAGCCGGGCGCTGGCTCGCAGCGATGACCGGCGGCGTTCAGAATTCATGCGCGGCAAACATTGAACATTTGCGGCAGATATGCAAACTTGGCGCAGCGTCTGCCAACCGGAACCCATTTGCTTTCTTCACCCTCATCACTGGCCATCATCACAGCTGTTTTGCTGATGATTGTATCTTCGGCTGTGCTGGCGCAGCCGCAGTCGCCTTCCCTGGCCTGCCCGCCGCCCGAGCCGCTGCGCGGGCCGCAGGCCGCTGCGCTAGACCGGTCGGGCACCCTGAGGGTGGATGCCGAACGGTTTGGCGCCGACCCCGATCAGCGGGTGCGCTTTGAGGAACAGGTCAGCCTTGAGCAGGATGGCCAGAGGCTTGAAAGCGAACTGCTGATCTACGACCCGGCCAGCGGCCGCGTCAGCCTGCCCGGCAGGCTGGCCTACAGCGGCCCGCAGCTCAACATGCAGGCGGACAGCGCTCATTACGATGTGCGCGGGCGCAGCGGCTCCTTTTCCGCGCTCAGCTACGCCATACCCGGAACCACGGCTCGCGGGGCGGCGGCCAACGCCTGGCTGTTCGACCCGGAAAATGCCCGCCTGGATGACTTTGATTTCACCACCTGCCCGCCGGAAAAAGTGGACTGGCAGCTGCGCGCAACCCAAGTGGACATGAATTTTGAAAAGGGCGTGGGGGTGGCCAGAAACGCGCGCCTTGAATTCAAGGGCCTGCCCATTCTGTACTCTCCGTGGCTGAGCTTTCCGCTGGACGGGCGGCGAAAGACGGGGTTTCTCTATCCGGGCTTTGGCTATTCAACGGATAACGGCCTGGATCTTTCACTGCCGTGGTACTGGAACATTGCGCCCAACCAGGACGCCACGCTGACGGCCCGCTGGATAGAAAGACGCGGGGCCATGCTTGGCCTGCAGCACCGGTTCATGACCGCCCGTCAGCGCGGCGAATTGAATATCGACTGGCTGGAACATGACCGGCGGGCCGATCGCAGCCGGTACTTTGCCGAGTTTGAGTACGGCTTCAACCTTCACCCCGACTGGCGCGCCAGGGCTCATTTGCAGCGCGCCAGCGACGACAACTATTTTTCGGACCTGGGCAGCGACTTGCACGGCTCGGCCATTCAGTATTTGCGTTCATCGGCCAGCCTGCGCGGCGGCGGGCGGCACTGGACGCTTGAGATGCTGGCCGACACATTTCAGGTGCTGGATGAAAGCGTCAGCCCCGAGCGCGAACCCTACAGACGCCTGCCACGAGTCTTGCTGGATTACGATCGTCCGCTGGGCGGCCGGTTTCGCATGTCCCTTGATGCAGAAGCGGTCTATTTCGATCGCGACACCGGCATGACCGGCGCGCGCGTGGATTTGCTGCCGCGGCTGCATTACGATCTGGTGGCGCCGGGCTGGCACGTGCGCCCGGCGCTGGGCCTGCGGGCCACCGGCTGGAACCTGAACAGCCTGGACAGCACGGACGGGCCGAGCGATTCATCCTTTGACCGCGGCCTGCCCATTGCAACGGTGGATGCCGGGCTGGCCTTCGAGCGTCGCCTGGCCGGCGGGCGGGTGCAAACCCTGGAACCCAGGGCGTATTACCTGTATGTTCCCTGGCGTGATCAGAACGACATTCCCGTTTTTGACACGCGCGATCTGACC
>DATGSU010000121.1:0-8726 GCA_035302305.1 Wenzhouxiangella sp.
CAGGGCAACGGCAACGCTGGCGCGCCGGACATCGTCACGCCCGCCGGCCAAAAGGTGAGTTTCGGTTTCAACCACGCCATCCGGAAGCGCCCAGCCAAAGCACACCGTGCCCACCGGCTTGTCCGGCGTGCCGCCGTCCGGGCCGGCAATGCCGGTGGTGGATACGGCCATATCGGCATCGCTTTCCTCAACCGCGCCCCGTGCCATGGTGGCAGCCACCTCCTCGCTGACCGCGCCAAAGCGGTGAATATCAGCCGCATCCACGCCCAGAAAAACCTGCTTGGCGCGATTTGAATAGGTCACCAGCCCGCAGCGAAACCATTCCGAGCTGCCGGGCAGGTCGGTGCAGATCTTGGCCAGCAACCCGCCGGTGCAGGACTCGGCGGTGGCCAGCGTGCGCCCCATCATGGTCAGCTCGGCCGCCAGCGCCGACGCCAGCAGCTGCAGCGACTCATCGTCGTGGGATTTGTAATGCCGGGATTTGGCCATGGTCTCGCTCCTTAAACGTACAGCAACCCGCCTGGTCAACAGCTATAGTCTAGCGGCAATGTCCGCAAAGCAGCAGGTGCCGCAACAGCACCTGCACAATTGATCTGCGCTAATCTTCCACATTCGTCATTTGAACCGTTACCTGTGAACCGTCACCTGCATTACGTGATTACCCGATGAGCAGTCCCAGAACCTCGCACACCCCGATGATGCAGCAGTATTTGCGCATCAAGGCCGATTATCCGGATACCTTGCTGTTCTTCCGCATGGGCGATTTTTACGAGCTGTTCTTCGAGGATGCGCGCACGGCAGCCCGCCTGCTGGACATTACGCTGACCCAGCGCGGCCAGTCAGCCGGCGAGCCGGTGCCCATGGCCGGCGTGCCTTACCACAGCGCCGACAGCTACCTGTCCCGCCTGCTCCGGCACGGCAAGTCGGTGGCCATTTGCGAGCAGGTTGGCGACCCGGCCACTTCAAAGGGCCCGGTGGAACGCAAGGTGGTGCGCATTGTCACGCCGGGAACCGTCACCGATGAAGCCCTGCTTGAGGACCGGTCGGAGCGGCTGCTGGCCGCCATTTGCCCGGCCGAGGGCGGCCACGGGCTGGCCTGGCTGGATTTGGCCGGTGGCCGGCTGCGCTGCTGCTTTTTGTCCTCCGACACCGAGCTGGGCGCCGAGCTTGAGCGCCTGAAACCGGCGGAAATTCTGCTGCCGGAAGACAGCGCCAGGCCGGCAGGAATCGAGAATGTGGCGGTGCGCGAGCACCCGCCCTGGCTGTTTGACCCCGAATCGGCCCAGCGCGAGCTGTGTCGCCAGTTCAGGGTTCAGGACCTGTCGGGCTTCGGCATTGAAGGCACCAGACCCGAAGTGGGCGCCGCTGGTGCGCTGCTGGGCTACGCGCGCGACATGCTGGCCGGTGAGCTTCCACATCTTTCGGGCATGCGCAGGGTGCGCGCCGCAGAACATCTGGTTCTTGACGCCGCCACCCGCCGCCACCTTGAAATCGACGTTCACCCGGACGGACGCAGCGAACACACCCTGGTGGGCCTGATGGATACGGCCGCCACGCCCATGGGCAGCCGCAAGCTCACGCGCTGGCTGACCCGTCCGCTGCGCGACCATGAAGTGCTGCGCCGGCGCCATCAGTCCGTCGGCACCCTGCTGGACACCCATCTGTACGCCGACTGCCGCGACCGGCTGCAGGGCACAGGCGACGTGGAGAGGCTGCTGACCCGCATTGCCCTGGGCACGGCCCGCCCGCGCGACCTGACCACACTGCGCGAAGCTCTGTGCCGCCTGCCCGCGCTGGAAGAAACGCTGAACAAACTGCCCGACGAGCTTTTTGGCCCCTTGCGCAGGGCCCTGAAGCCCTGCCCCGATCTGCACGACCTGCTTGAACGGGCGGTGGTTGAACAGCCGCCGGTGGTCATCCGCGACGGCGGCGTCATTGCCGACGGTTTTGACCATGAGCTTGACGAACTGCGCGCCCTGAGCCGCAACGCCGGCGACTTTCTGCTGCGCTACGAACAACAGGAGCGCGAGCGCATCGGCGTGCCCGCTCTCAAGGTGGGTTACAACCGCGTGCACGGCTATTACATCGAGCTGGGCAAGGCCCATGCCGACAAGGTGCCGGCCGAATATACGCGCCGCCAAACCCTGAAAAACGCCGAGCGCTACATCACCGAGGAACTGAAGGAATTTGAAGACAAGGTGCTGTCAGCCCGCGAGCGCGCCCTGGCGCGCGAAAAGGCTCTGTATGAAAAACTGGTTGCCGACCTCGGCGCTGAGCATGCACGCCTGGCCGAAACCTCCAATGCCATGGCCACGCTGGACGTGCTTGCCGCCTTTGCCGAGCGTGCCCACAGCCTGGATCTGAACGCACCCACGCTGGATGATGCACCCGGTGTCGATATTGTCGATGGTCGCCACCCGGTGGTCGAACACGTCCAGGACAAGGCCTTTGTGCCCAACAGCTGCCGTCTGGACGCCGACCGCCGCATGCTGGTCATTACCGGCCCCAACATGGGCGGCAAGTCCACCTACATGCGCCAGGTCGCGCTTATTGTCATCATGGGCCTGGCCGGATCATTTGTACCGGCCCGTTCGGCGCGAATCGGCAACATGGATCGTATTTTTTCACGCATCGGCGCCGGCGACGACCTGACCCGCGGCCGCTCGACCTTCATGGTCGAGATGGTCGAAACCGCCAACATTCTGCACAACGCCACCGAAAACTCGCTGGTACTGATGGATGAAATCGGCCGCGGCACGTCCACCTTTGACGGCCTGGCCCTGGCCTGGGCCGTTGCCTCGCAGCTGGCGCTGCAGATACGCGCCATGACGCTGTTTGCCACGCACTACTTTGAGCTGACCCGGCTGGCCGAAGATCACGACGGCATTGCCAATGTGCATCTTGACGCGCGCGAGCACGGCGATGAAATCGTGTTCTTGCACAGCGTGCGCGAAGGCCCGGCCAGCCAGTCCTACGGCATTCAGGTGGCGCGCCTGGCCGGCGTGCCGCGCCCTGTCATCGAGCAGGCGCGCCAGCATCTTGAGCAGCTGGAAAACCGCTCGGAATCATCAGCGCTGCCCAGCCCACAGCTGGGACTGTTCAATCAGCCGCCAGCGGATGCCGGCACCGAAGCCGCGCCCGGCCCGGACGACCGGCCCGATGCCCTGCGTGACATGCTGGCTGAAATTCAGCCGGACGAGCTGACGCCGCGCCAGGCGCTGGACTGGCTCTACAGGCTCAAGGACAAGAGCGATTAATCCCTTCTCCTAAAGATCGCCCGACCAGTCCTCGGGCGGCTCCACCGGCAAGCCGGCTTCGGTCAGCAGGGCCTGCATGCCCTTGATCTCACCGCCCTGCTCATAAAATGTCTCAAGCACCCGTGCGCCGTTGAGCAGTGAACGGTGGTAGCGCTCCTCCTCGGAAAGCGCCTCATCCTCGTCTTCCGCAAGGCCGGCCTCATAACGGCTGTAGCTGCTGGACAGCCAGCTCAGACGACGCTTCATTTCATTGGCCTGCCGGCGATCCTTCTCATCGCGGGCGGCGCGGTTGAGCAGCGCAACCCCCAGCATGGCGTCAAGCATGGAGGCGCTGTCCTGCATCTTCAGAGCAATGCTGCGGCAGCTTTCCTGCAGTTTTGATGAAAGGCCGTCCCGGCTGCAGGCATCGATGAGCGCCCGGTAGCCCGTGGGCACGCCATTGCTCAGCACAATGTATGAAGTCTGGTTGAGTCTCAGGGCACGGCTTGTTTCCGCGTTCAGCGTGGCGCCATCAAACGCATCGGGCGGCAAATCATGTTCGGGCAAGCGCACCCCTCTCAGTGCACGGGCCACGCGTTTCCCGGTTTCAAGCAGATAGCTGTCATAGCCATCTGCAGCCGCCATGCGCTCAAGCAATGCGCCAGTGTTGTCCTCATCACGGGCCTCGACTGCAGCCTGCAGCCAGGGGAGAAGCAGCATGGCATTGTCAGCTGCAAGCCGATCGGCGGAACCGGCATACTGTTCAGGATCACAGCTGCTGATGCGGAAGCAATTCATCAGCGCATGCGCCAGAAGCTCGCCGCTGCCGGAATCCCCGGACAGCGCCCGGTCAAGCAGTTCGTGAGCTTCCCGGCGGGCATCTGCAAATGATTCCGCCGACTCCGGATCGGCCGTCAGGGGGAGAATGAGCGCTGCGGCAAACAGCGAGTCGGCATCCTCACCTGCCGCCAGCGCCCTGACCGTGTCGCCATACCACTGCTTTTGAACCCGTTCGGCCGGGACATGCCCGTCTTCGATACTTGAAGAGGCAGCCGGAATTCCGCCGGCGGCGAAAATCGCCAAAATGACCGCAGCAGCCAATACCTGGTTGAGTCTGTTCATAAATCCGACCTGCTTGTTTTGTCGAACAACAACTATGCCACAAAGCGAAGCGGAGAGACCTTGACAAGCCCGCACAAACACCAGCCATGCAAAGCCTTTCTCGCTGGCTGTAACTGCAGCCAGCAGCTTTTTGGATACAATGGCGGCTTTGCCAAAAATCACTTGGAGTCCTATCCCATGCGCACTGTTTTGGGGCCGCTTGCTGCGGTCTTGCTGTTGATCAGCGCCACCGCCCTGGCGCAGGACGGCTATTACCGTCAGCCTGATTTGCACAACGACACCGTGGTGTTTGTTTCCGAGGGTGATTTGTGGCGGGTGCCGCTGGAAGGCGGCAAGGCCCGGCGGCTGACCACCCATCCAGCGGAAGAATCCCAGCCGGCCATTTCCCCTGACGGCCGCCGGGTGGCCTTTGTGGCCTCCTACGAAGGCGCGCCCGATGTCTACATCATGCCGCTGGGCGGCGGCGAACCTCAGCGGCTGAGCTTTGACGGCAGCCAGGTGTGGCTGGCCGGCTTTTCACCCGATGGCCGGGTGATCTATGCCACCGAGCACGTCATTGGCCCCGGCTTTGGTCGCATGCTGCGAGCCGTTGACCCCGATACGCTGGAAACCGAGGATATTCCGCTGGCCGACGCTCGCCAGGCGGCCTTTGACGACAGCGGCGACACTCTGTGGTTTACCCGCTTTGGCCTGGCCGTATCGGCCGACCACATGC
The DNA here is from genome assembly GCA_035302305.1 of Wenzhouxiangella sp. Taxonomy (GTDB): domain Bacteria; phylum Pseudomonadota; class Gammaproteobacteria; order Xanthomonadales; family Wenzhouxiangellaceae; genus Wenzhouxiangella. Next base: position 5,074 of record DATGSU010000121.1, read on the forward strand.
GCGACTATCGCGGCGGCGCCATGGCCCAGCTGTGGCGCTGGGATACCGCCGGCGACAGCGAGGCCGAACGACTGGCCGAGGATCTGGCAGCCAATCTCACCCACCCCATGTGGTGGAACAATCGCATTTATGTCATCAGCGACGCCGGCGGCAGCCCCAACCTGTGGGCGCTGGATGAAGAGGGTCAAAACCCGATTCAGCTCACCCGTCACAAAGACTTTGAAGTGCGCGAGGCCCGCCTGCACAACGGCCGCATCATTTACCGCAAGGGTGCCGATCTGTACGCGTACGACCTGTCGCTGGACCAGGACCGCAAGCTGGACATCAGCCTGGACTCCGATTTTCTGCAGCGCCGCGAGCGCTGGCTGGATACACCATTGCAGTGGGTGACCGCCGCCAACCCGGACGCCAAAGGGCAGCGCGCAGCACTGACCGTGCGTGGCCAGGCCTGGCTGGCCGGCACCGGTGAGCTGCGCCGCGTCCGGCTGGCCATAGGCGAGGACGCTCGCGCCCGCGCCGCCGTGCCCTCGGTGGACGGTAAGCACGTATTTGCCATTGTTGACCACGACGGCAAAAGCGAGATCTGGAAATTTGCCGCCGACGGATCCGACAACAGCCAGCGGTTGGTCAAAGACGAGCAAACCCATCGCTGGCAGCTGTGGCCATCGCCCGACGGGCGCTGGCTGGCCCACTCCGACAAGAAGGATCAATTGTGGCTGCTTGACCTTGAGTCTGGCAAAAACCGCCTGCTTGACAAGGCAGAGTACGGCAGCGGCAACAGCTACGGCGATTTGACCTGGTCGGCCGATGGCCGCTGGCTGGCCTGGTCCAGGCCCGATACCGCCCGCGCCATGAATCAGCTGGTAGTGGCCGCCGCAAACGCAAATGAAGTGCACGTCACCACCTCCGACCGCTACGAAAGCTACAGCCCGGCATTTTCACGAGACGGGCAGTGGCTGTACTTCCTGTCCGACCGGCATTTTTCGCCCACGCCGGGTTCACCTTGGGGCGATCGCAACACCGGTGCCATGTTTGACAAGCGCGCCAAAATTCATGCCCTGGCCCTGCAGCCCGGACTGCGTTTTCCATTTGACCCGGACAATGAGCTGAATGCCGACAGTGGCGACAAGGACAAAAACAAGGACAGCAACAATGAAAATGAAGAGCTGCCGGAAATTGTCTTTGACGGACTTGCAGATCGCCTCCACGAAGTTCCGCTTGCGCCGGGCAACTACAGCCGCCTGCAGGCTCACAAGGACCGTTTGTATTTCATGTCCTATGCGGCGGGACAGTTTCGCGGCAACCTGATGTCGCTGACCATCGACAAGGATAAGAACCAGGCCGAAACCTTTATGAAAAACGTGCTGGATGCGCGCCTGAGCCTGAACGGCGAGCGTTTGCTGGTCGCCACACCCGGCCGCAGCAGCCGTATCGGCAAGATCCTGCTGCTGCCCGCCAGCGACAAGGCACCCTCCGACACCGGCGAAGCCGAGCTGGCCCTCAACGGCTGGTCGGTGCGCGTTGACCCTGTCAAGGAGTGGCAGCAGATGTTCAGCGACGCCTGGAGCATGCACCGCTATTTCTCCTTTGATGCCGACATGCGCGGCGTCGACTGGGAAGCGGTGCGCGAACACTACGAGCCGCTGGTGGCGCGCGTCAACGACCGCCTTGAGCTGGATGACCTGCTTGGTCAGATGACCGCCGAGCTGGGCATTCTGCATTCCCAGGTGCGCGGTGGCGACTATCGCGATGGCGGCGACACACCCGGGCCGGCCAGCCTGGGCGCCCGCCTGACCGCCGGCGACAGCGGTGTGATCATTGAACACATCTACCGCACCGACCCCGAACTGCCCGGCGAGCGCGGCCCGCTGCAGCAACCCGGCATGGACATAGCCAACGGCGATGTCATCACCGCCATCAACGGTGTACCGGTCAAAACACCGGCGGATGCAACCCGGCAGTTGCATGGTCAGGCCGGCCAGCAGGTCCTGCTTGATATCAGCCGCGAAAAAACCGCTCAGCGCGTGGTGGTCAAGCCTGTCACACCCATGCGCGACACTCGCCTGCGCTACAGCGACTGGCTGCAGGACAAAACCGACGCTGTTCAAAAAACCGGCGAGGGCCGCATCGGTTACCTGCACCTGTATTCCATGGTGTCGCCCGACTTTGCCGGCTTTGTGCGCGACTTCTACGCCCAGTACGACCGCGACGCCCTCATCATCGACGTGCGCCGCAATCGCGGCGGCAATATCGACAGCTGGGTCATAGAAAAGCTGCTGCGCCGCGCCTGGGCCTTCTGGCAGCCGCCCAAGGGCCCGCCCTACACCAACATGCAGCAGGCCTTCCGCGGCCATCTGGTGGTGCTGGCTGACAACTTCACCTACTCCGACGGCGAAACCTTTACTGCCGGCGTCAAATCACTGGGCCTTGGGCCGGTCATCGGCCAGCGCACTGCCGGTGCCGGCATCTGGCTGTCCGACCAGAATCGCCTGCGCGACGGCGGCCTGGCGCGCGTAGCCGAAACCGGCCAGTTCGACATGGACGGCCACTGGATCATCGAAGGCCTGGGCGTCGGCCCCGACATCCCGGTTGAAAACAAGCCCTGGGCCACCGCCCGCGGCCACGACGCTCAGCTTGAAGCCGCGCTGGATTACCTGGCCGACAAGCTCAAACAAGAACCAATCCCGGAACTGAAAGCCCGGCCCATTGCCCCCGCCGGCCAGCCCGCTGCCGACGTTAGCCCGCTGGAAGGCCGGCGCTAACCTCCTTACCGAAAGGGCTGATAGCCTCAAAGCAACCTGTCCTCAAGCCTCAGCGGACCCCGCTGGGGCTTTCTTTTCTTTATAAGGGCTGACACGAAGACACCAAGAGCGGCTTGTGTCGAGCCCACATGATCACCAGGATTACGGGTAGACAACAGCATAAAAACAGCTGCCGACCGGAAGCAGCAGCACGACTGGTCTGATAAAGAATCCTTGTGCCTGCCTCCTCATACCTCCCGGCACCCACGGAGAATACAACCTCACGAACAAGCCTTAAAGCTATAAGCTTGCGCCGACCCGCTCCGCATGATATAAATCATTCAAGCAATGTCTCGCATTGCTTGAATGCTCGAAATACAATTTTTAATATTCAGTTCAAGAGGAGGAAACATGTTTAAAAAGACTTATCAAACCATTGTTCTAGGGGGGGGGGGTAATTCTACTTCTTCTCCTTTTTTCCAGCAGCCTGTTCGCCAGCACAGACTCCTTCAAGCCAGCCGCAACACAAAGTTACATTGTTGTTCCAGCTAACCTGACAGTTTCTGATATTAAAAACTCAGCGGAACCTGGCCAGGCCATACAGTCATTTGCCACAGAGTTCGCCCAATCCTACGAAGCAAAACTGATCACCACCTACTCAACCGATTTTGTTGGCTTTGTGCTTGACACAGACCCTGAAACAGCCCGACGCATGAATGCCGACAAGCGAATAAAACACATCCATCCTGTCGCCCAAAATAAAGAAAGCTTAAACCTAGATGAAAAAATGAGCTGGCTGCTCAGTGATTGTCCATATGATTACTGTGGTCACATGACCGTTACGGGGTTTGTAATCAAGGTTACGGTCGACACGTCCGGCTTTGTCCCTACCGGACTTCCCTACGAGCGTGA
>DATGSU010000122.1:0-6502 GCA_035302305.1 Wenzhouxiangella sp.
CGCTGATGCGAAAATCCTCGGCGGCGGTCAGGCCGCTGGCAACAAGCAGCATCAGCAGCAGGCAGAATTGTCTCATGTGAATGCGTCCAGTTGTTTTTGTTGGGGGCGGCTTTGCGGCTCTTGCCCCGGTTCAGGAAAAAATGCGCAGCAGGTCATTGAATATTGCCAGCCCCATCAGCCCGGCGACAAGCACAATACCAATGTATTGGCCCGCAATGCGGGAAGACTCGCTGACCGGCGAACCCTTGATCCACTCGACAAGGTAATACATCAGATGGCCGCCATCCAGTACCGGAATGGGCAGCAGGTTGATAATGGCCAGCGACAGGCTGATCAGACCGAGAAAAAACAAGAAGCGCGACAGACCCAGACGCGCCGATGTTTGCGCCATCTGGGCAATGGTAATGGGACCGGACAGGTTTTTCAGGCTGGCTTTCCCGGTCAGCATGCGGCCGAGAATGCCAAAGGTTGCCGAGGTCAGCCGTCCGGTTTCGACAAACGCCTGCCCGGTGGCCTCCAGCGGACCGTAGCGCAAAATGGTAAACGCCCGCTCCAGCTCCGACTGCAGCGCGTTGTCGGGTGGCTGCGACTGTATTCCGGCCACCACCCGGCCGTCGCGCATCACGGGCGTCAGCGTTTTTTCAAATTGCTGTCCGCTGCGCGAAACGAGCAGCGTCAGCGGCTGCACCTGGCCCCGGTCATCGGTGCCCAGCTCCGGAATCAGCCGGGCAATGTCGCGCCAGCCATTCACGGCCTGGCCGCCGATGCGGGTGATTCTGTCGCCGGCCTGCAGTCCGGCCCCGGCAGCCGGGGTTCCGTCGGCCACATCACCAACGACGGGCGGCAGGTCGGGCGTCCACGGCTGCAGTCCGATTTCATCAAGAACGGCGGATTCATCAAAGCGCGCCGGCAGATGCTGCAGATCGAGCGTCAGCGTGCGGCGGCGGCCGGATTCGTCTTCAACCACAACATCAACGGGCTTGCGGTCGAGCGCGTGCGGCATGAGGGCCAGCAGCGTGCGCGTCCAGGTTTGCGTTGGCGCACCGTTGACGGCCAAGACCATGTCTTTTTCCTGCACGCCCGCCGTGGCGGCAATGCCGGCCGGCTCGCCCACCACCGGGCGCGATTCGGCCACGCCGATCATGAACATCAGCCAGAAGGCGGCCAGCGCAAAAATCAGGTTGAACACCGGGCCGGCGGCCACCACCGCGGCCCGCCAGCCCAGCGGCTTGCGGTTGAAGGCCATGTCGCGCATGGCCGGGTCGATTGGGCCATCGTGCTCGTCGAGCATGCGCACATAGCCGCCCAGGGGAATGACGGCAATGCGGTACTCGGTTCCGCGCCGGCTGCGGCGCGACCACAGGGCGGGGCCAAATCCTATGGAAAACTGCAAAACCTGTACACCGGCCCGCCGCGCCACCCAGAAATGGCCAAACTCGTGAAAGGTGACCAGCAGGCCAAGGGCCACGGCCAGCCACAGAATGGGGCCAAAAACAGAGAGCATCATGTATTGCAACCGGGCCCGTCGGGAGCGGGCCACCTAATGTACCGAAATACCTGGCCCGTCATTGTAGCGCCCGGGGGCTGGTGCTGTGCTAAGGGCCCGTTCATTCCGCGTTTCCTTCAGCTGGCGCCCAGATAACAAACGAACAGGGCAAAAAACGGACTGACGGCAGCCAGGCTGTCAAAGCGGTCGAGAATTCCGCCGTGGCCGGGCAGCAGGGCGGAGCTGTCCTTGAGCCCGCCCTGGCGCTTGAGCAGGCTGAAAAACAGATCGCCGCCAATGGAAATAGCGGCCAGCACCAGGGCCACAGCCGTAACCACCGGCCAGGCCGGCAGCCTTGCAGGCAGAACGGCGGCGGCCAGCGTCGCAAACAGCGCGGCACCGATCAGCCCGCCGGCCGCGCCCGAGCGGGTTTTTCCGGGGCTGATGGCCGGCGCCAGTTTGGGGCCGCCAAAACGGCGGCCGGCAAAGTAGGCGCAGGTGTCGGCCGCGGCAATGATGACCAGCATGAGAACCACCAGCCAGGGCGAGTGCGCCTGCACCAGGCACAGCCCCAGCCAGGCGGCCAGCAGCAGCCAGCCCGTAGCGACCAGCTTGAGCACGGCTGTGGCGGCCGGGCGCGCGGGTTTTTGAGTGTTGGCGCGGCCAAGCCACGCAAAGCCAAGCAGCCACAAAAGGCAGGCTGCCGCCAGGAAAGGAACCGGCGGCATGTTTGACAGATGCATGGACGCTCCGGCGGCAGCCAGCACCAGGCCAAAAAGCCAGCGCAGCGCCGGGTTTGTGAGCCCGGCCAGGCGCGCCGCTTCCCAGCCGCCGGCCACAAGCAGCAGGCCGGCAGCCGCCGCGGCAAACCACAGCGGCGGCAGAAAAAAGACGGCCAGCAGGCCGGCAGCAGCCAGCACCACGGCGGTCAAAAAGCGCTGCTCAAGCACTTTGCTCGACCCCCGCCAGGCCGCCGAAGCGCCGTTCGCGGGCGGCAAAGTCCTTGAGCGCCGCTTCAAAATGGCCGGCGTCGAAGTCCGGCCACAGCACATCGGTAAAGTACAGCTCGGTGTAGGCCAGCTGCCACAAAAGAAAATTGGACAGGCGCTTTTCGCCGCCGGTGCGAATGAACAGATCGGGGGGCGGCAGCTGCGCCAGCGACAGGGCATCGGAAAGCTTGTGCAGGTCGATGTCTTCGGCCCTGAGACTGCCTTGCTCAACCTGGCGGGCCAGGCTTTGGGCCGCGGCCACAATATCGGCCTGGCCGCCATAGCTTACGGCAACGTTGAGAAGCAGCCCGCTGTTGTCGGCGGTGCGGCGCTCGGCGCGCGCCATGCCTTCGCGCAGGGGGCGGCTGAATGCCTTGCGGTTGCCGATAAAAACGAGCTTGACGTTGTTTTCGTCCAGCTCGCGTATTTCACGATTCAGGGCCTTGAGAAAAAGCTCGAGAAGCTGCCTGACCTCGCTTTGCGGGCGGCGCCAGTTCTCGCTTGAAAAGGCATAGACGGTAAGGGCGGAAACGCCGCTTTCCATGGCGGCCCTTATGGTGCGCTTGAGCGCCTCGGAGCCGGCCTCGTGGCCGGCCGTGCGTGCCTGGCCGCGGCGCTGGGCCCAGCGGCCGTTGCCGTCCATGATGATGGCAACATGTTGTGGAACAGCGGCAGGCTCGGACAAGGTGCCTCAGATCTCCATCAGCTCGCGTTCCTTTTCGGCCACAAGCTCGTCAACCTGCGTTACGTAGCCGTCGGTCAGCTCCTGAATCTGCGCTTCTCCGCGCCTGACCTCGTCTTCGCTCAGCTCCTTGTCCTTTTCAAAGTCCTTGAGCTGGCCGTTGCTGTCGCGGCGAATGTTGCGGATGGCGATTTTGGCCTGCTCGCCTTCGCCATGCGCAACCCGAACCAGCTCGGCGCGCCGCTCTTCCGACAGGGGCGGCAGCGGAATGCGAATATTGGTGCCGGCCGTCGAGGGGTTCAGGCCCAGGTCGGAGCCGATAATCGCTTTTTCTATGGTGCTGACCATGGAACTGTCAAAGGGCACCACGCTGAGCGTGCGGGCGTCTTCGGTGCTGATGTTGGCGGCCTGGTTGAGCGGCACCTCGGTGCCGTAGTATTCAACCCGAATGTGTTCCAGGAGGCTGGGATGGGCCCGGCCGGTACGAATTTTTGCCAGTTCCGACTGCAGGGACGCAACGCTTTTTTTCATGCGCGCGTCAGCGTCTTTTTTTATTTCATTGAGCATGAATGATCTCCCAGTTTCTGCTGCGGTTCGTCAGGTTTCAGGATCCGTCCGGGGCCAGGCAGCCGATCCGGCGCTGCAGGTCGTGCGGTCAGCTGACCAGGGTGCCCACATCCTCGCCCTGTATAACCCGTGACAGCTCGCCCGGGCGGTTCAGGTTGACAATGCGTATGGGCATGGACTGGTCCCTGCACAGCACCATGGCATTGGCATCCATGACTTCCAGCTTGCGCTCGATCACCTCATCATAGCTGATGCGCGCATAGTGAACCGCGCCTTTGTTGGTGAGCGGGTCGGCCGAATAGATGCCGTCCACCTTGGTGGCCTTGATCATGACATCGGCACCGACTTCTATGGCCCGCAGGCTGGCTGCGGTGTCGGTGGTGAAGAACGGATTGCCGGTGCCGGCGCCGAAGATGACCACGCGGTGTTTTTCAAGATGGCGCACGGCGCGCCGGCGAATATAGTCCTCGCAAACGTCGCGCACCGACACGGCCGACATGACGCGGGTTGTCACCTCGGCCTTTTCCAGCGCGTCCTGAAGCGCCAGGGCGTTCATGACGGTGGCCAGCATGCCCATGTGGTCGCCGGTGATGCGGTCGATTCCCGAAGCCGCCAGCCCCTTGCCGCGAAAGATGTTGCCGCCGCCGATGACAATGCCGATCTGGACGCCGGCCCCGACCACCTCGGCGACCTCACGCGCGATGCGTGAGGACACCTTGGGGTCGATGCCGTAGTCGAGCTCGCCAAGCAGCGCTTCACCGCTGAGCTTGAGCAGTACGCGCTGGTAATGAGGCTTGTCGTTCAAGGCTGTTCCTTTAACTAACTTGTTGGCGAGTGGTGGCCACGGGGGCAGACTCAGCTGCCCTTGACCTGCTGCATGACTTCGGCGGCAAAATCGTCCTCTTCCTTTTCAATGCCTTCGCCGACTTCCAGGCGCACAAAACCGATGACCTCGGCGCCCCTGGCCTTGAGCAGCTTGCCAACGGTCTGGTCGCCGTCCTTGACAAACGGCTGGCCGGTCAGGGTGATTTCCGACAGGTGCTTGTTGAGTCGGCCGGTAACCATTTTCTCGATGATTTCTGCCGGCTTGCCGCTGCCTTCGGCCTGGGCAACCAGAATCTTCTTTTCGCCCTCGACCACTTCGGCGGGCACATCGGCCACGTCGCGCCACGGCGGGTTGAGCGCCGCCACGTGCATGGCCAGATCGCGCGCCAGCTCGTCGTCGCCGCCCTTGAGGGTGAGCAGAACGCCAATGCGGCCGCCGTGGCTGTAGCTGCCCAGCGTGGCATCGCCGATATCCAGGCTGGCCATGCGGCGCACCTGAATGTTTTCGCCCAGCCTGGCGATCAGCTGGGTGGCGGCATCGGCCACGCTGCTGCCGTCCTTCATGGTGGCCTGGTTGAGTTCATCAATGTTTTCGGCCGCCAACGCCAGCTGGGCAACCTCGTTGGCAAAGCCGCTGAAGTTGTCGTCCTTGGCCACAAAGTCGGTTTCACAGTTGACTTCGACCAGAACGGCGCGCTCGCTGTTGCTGGCGATGACCACCAGGCCTTCGGCGGCTGTGCGGTCAGACTTTTTGCCGGCCTTGGCCAGTCCGCTTTTGCGCAGGTGCTCAATGGCGGCGTCCATGTCGCCACCGGTCTCCACCAGCGCTTTCTTGCAATCCATCATGCCGGCGCCGGAGCGCTCGCGCAGTTCCTTTACTTGTGCTGCAGTAATACTCATGGCTTGAATAAAGCTCCTTGAATTTCAGTGTGAACAACGGCGACAGCAGCTCAGCTGTCGTCGTCTTCAGTTTTTGCGTCTGTGCCGTCCGCGTCAGCGGCTTCAGCTTTGGCTTCGGCTTCGGGCTTGGCGGCCGGCTTGGCCACAGCCTTTTTCTTGGCTGCCTTCTTTTTGGCAACTTTTTTCTTGCTGGCAACAGCGGGCTCGGCTGCTTCGGCGCCCTTGTCCTCTTCGGCTTCCGCCTGTGCATCATCCGCCGCTCTGGCAGCGGTTTTCTTCTTGGCAACCTTTTTGGCCACTTTCTTTTTGGCGGCCGGGCGGGGCTGGGCCTGGGGCTGCTCGGCCTGCACGGGGTTGCCGTCGGCGTCCAGCTCGACAAACTCATCCTTGTCGCCTTCACCCGGCTGAGGAACCGAAGCGCGCCCTTCAAGAATGGCGTCGGCGGCCAGCTGGGTGTACAGGCGAATGGCGCGAATGGCGTCATCGTTGCCCGGAATGACGTAGTCGGCGTGGTCGGGGTTGTGGTTGGAGTCAACCACGGCCACCACCGGAATGCCCAGCTTGCGGGCCTCATTGACGGCAATGGCTTCGTAGCCGATGTCAATCACAAACAGGGCATCGGGCAGGCCGTTGATGTTCTTGATGCCGCCCAGGCTGCGTTCCAGGCGGTCGCGTTCGCGGGTCAGCTCCAGCACTTCCTTTTTGACCAGCAGGTCAAAGGTGCCGTCGGTTTCCATGGCTTCCAGCTCCTTGAGGCGGTTGATGGAGCCGCGCACGGTGCGGAAGTTGGTCAGCATGCCGCCGAGCCAGCGATGGGACACATAGGGCATGCCGCAGCGCTCGGCCTCTTCGGCAATGGCCTGGCTGGCGGCGCGCTTGGTGCCCACAAACATGATGGTGCCGCGGCGGGCCGCCAGGCTGCCCATGTAGTTGAGCGCATCCTTGAGAAGCGGCAGGGTTTCTTCCAGGTTGATGATGTGGATCTTGCCGCGCGAGCCGAAGATGTAAGGGGCCATCTTCGGGTTCCAGAAACGGGTCTGGTGGCCGAAATGA
>DATGSU010000123.1:0-5138 GCA_035302305.1 Wenzhouxiangella sp.
GCACCGGCTTCGGCATCGGCCGCCACAGCCGCCTGGCCCAGCATGAAGCCGGCAGAAACAATTACAGCGGTAAGTAAAAGACGCATGTTGCTACTCCTTGGGACGAATGATCAAATCCGGTTTGTGTGAAAACGGCTTGCATGCCTATTCTAAACGCCCTGCGGGCCTGCTTTTTGAACCGTTGCTTAACGCGTTGAAACGTTGATGTATCAATTATACGCTTTTTGTGCTTTGATGCCCCACCGTCCTTTGCCCTTATCCGCGGGCTGCGCGGGCGGTAAACTGCGGCAACGGGCCGGACCGACTTGCCGTGCGGCTGGCGGGTGGTGTAGCGCGGCCGGCAAACGAATGAGGAGCAACTGAATCAATGAATCTGATTGAAAGACACCATCAGCGCCGTATGGGCCTGTGGCTGCTGATTTGCTGCCTGGTGCTTTTTTCCCTGATCATGCTCGGTGGTGCCACGCGGCTGACGGGCTCGGGCCTGTCGATGGTGGTGTGGGAGCCGGTGACCGGCGTGGTCCCGCCCATGAATGAGGCCGACTGGCAGCTGGAGTTTGATGCCTACCGCGCCACGCCCGAGTACCAGAAGGTCAATCGCGGCATGGCGCTGCACGAATTCAAGGTCATCTATTGGTTCGAGTTCGGGCACCGCATGCTGGCCCGCTCGCTGGGGCTGGTTTTTGCCCTGCCGCTGGCGTGGTTTTTTTGGCGTGGTTATATTGGTCGGCGTCTGCGCTGGCCGCTGCTGGGTGTTTTGGGGCTGGGTATCCTGCAGGGCTGGATGGGCTGGTTCATGGTCAGCAGCGGACTGGTGGACGTGCCGCGCGTAAGTCCCTACCGGCTGGCGGCCCATCTGAGCCTGGCCATGATCCTGTTTGCCTTCATGCTGCGGCTGGCGCTGAGCCAGCTGCTGCCGGCTGCGCATCAAAAACGGCCGCAGCGGCGCTGGACCATTGCCTTGCTGGTCATGGTGGCGACCACCATTTTTGTCGGTGCCTTTGTGGCCGGTCTGCATGCCGGGCTGGTCTACAACGACTTTCCGCGCATGGCGGGCCAGTGGATTCCCGACGGCATTCTGGGCCTGCAGCCGCTGTGGCGAAACTTTTTTGAAAACACGGCCACCGTGCAGTTTGTCCACCGTATTCTGGCCATTTCCACCCTTGTGGTGACAGTGGCTGCCTGGCTGCTGGCGCGCAATTCAATGCAGGATGTCGTGGCCCGGCGGCTGCTGGGCCTGACGCTCGTTATGGTGATTGTGCAGGTGGTTCTCGGCATCAGCACGCTGATGCTTTTTGTGCCGGTGGTTTTGGGTACCTTGCACCAGGGCGTGGCGGTGCTGGTGCTGGCAGCAATCATAGCGGCCGACTACCGCATCAGTCATCCACCACTGCACAGCGCAGAACACGACGGCCGGCTGGCTCCGGCGATGCCGTAGGCCGCTGGCCGGGCAGGTTTTTCAAAGCGGGTCCGCGCCGCGCGCGATGTTCAAAAGCCGGTCGCTGTCAACCAAAGAAACGTGCCGGGCATCCATTTTGACCACGCCGTGCTGCTGCAGGGCCGTCAGGCAGCGCGACAGGGTTTCCGGCTGTATGCCCAAAAGGTCGGCAATATGCTTTTTGCTGGCTTCAAGGCGAAAGGATGCCGGCGCTCCCTGTCGCTGGTGCTGATCAAGCAGGTAGTGGGCGATTCTCAGCTGAGCGTTGTGAAGCGCCAGTGATTCGATCTGGTTGACCTTGTCGTGAATGCGGCGCGACAGCGTACCCAGCAACCCAAAACAGGCCGCCGGGTCGCTGTGAAGGGTTTTGACCAGGTCATCGGCATCATAGCCGACCAGTTCGCTGGGCTTGAGGGCCGCGCAATGCACGGGATAAACCCGTTTGGGCATGAACAGCGTGGCCTCGGCAAAGCTGCGGCCCGGGTTGACGATGGCGATGATTTTTTGCTGCCCGGCGCGCGACAGCCGAAACAGCTTGAGCTGGCCTGATCGGCACATCCAGATGCGCCGGGCCGGGTCGCCCTGCTGAAACAGCTGTTCGCCGCGGCCAATACGCACCACGCGCGCCAGAGAAATCACCCGCTCGGCCTGGCTGTGGCCCAGGCCGCTCAGCAGCGGAAACTGGCGCAATTCTCTTGTGTCGGGTGGTGTGGGCTTGTCCATAATTGTCCAAACAGCCGCATGAACTTGTCGGCGCGCGATTGATGTATAACAAGTGAAGCAATAATTGCGCGATGGAATTTTGATTTTGATCAATTCGAAGTGAACAGAATGAATAGCGAAACACAAATCGACCGCAACGACGAGTTGGAAGAGCAGTTGACCGACTGGCTGAGCCCGCTTTTTCTCGGCGCCTATGCAGAAAACAACGAGCTGTTTGAAAAAGTGCTGGTTGAGCTGCTGCGCGACCATTTTTATTGGCGGCGCAACATTCATCCTGAAGACCGGCCGCAGATTCCGGTGCTGGCCGACACCGGGCCCGAATACCGGCGCTTTGTCGGCAAGATGAAAACCGAACTGCACGGACTGACCGCGCGACTTAAAAACAGCGCGCCGTTTTTCAGCCCGCGCTATATCGGCCACATGGGTTCGGATCTGCTGCTGCCGGGCCTGATCGCTCAGCTGGTGACCACGCTGTACAACCCCAATCACGTCACCCACGAAGCGGCGCCGGTGACCCTGCCGCTGGAGCTTGAAATGGGGTTGCAGCTGGCGGCCATGTTCGGCTTCAACACCGACCCGGCACACGAGCCCTGCGCCTGGGGCCACGCCACGTCCGGCGGCACCATTGCCAACAACGAGGGGCTGTGGTACTTCCGCGCCGTGCGCTACTGGCCGCTGGCGGCCGCCCAGGCCATGCGCGCCGCAGGCTTTGACCCCGGCCCGCTGCGGCACGGCCCCGAAAATTTTGTTGATGCCGATGACTGGACGCTGTTCAACCAGCCGGTGGATACGGTCATCAACATGCGGCGCGAGCTGTTTGCCGCCATGGATGAGCGCCTCGACCGCCGCCAGGCCCGACAGCTGGCCGAGCGCATCGAGTCCGAGCGTATCGAGCATCTGGGCATTGCCGAATTCCACGCCCGCCATCCGGATTTTGGCTCGCCCGTGGTGCTGGTGGCCGACACGGCGCATTATTCATGGGAAAAAGCCCTCAAGCTGCTGGGCCTGGGTGGCGCCCAGCTCAAGTCGGTGGCGCTCAACGAGCGCATGCGCATGGACGAAAACGCGCTGGAAGAGCGCCTGGCCGAACTGCACGACAAGCGCCGCCCCGTGCTGGCGGTCATCGGCATTCTGGGCACCACCGAGTTCGGCTCCATAGACCCGGTACACGAAATCATTGCCGCCCGCCAGCGCTGGCGGCGCCAGGGGCTGGAGTTTGCCGTGCATATCGACGCCGCCTGGGGCGGGTATCTGGCCAGCATGTTTCGCGCCGCCGACGGCAGCCTGCTGACGCGTGATGAAATGACCCGTCGTTTCGAGCGTTTCCCCACCCCGCGCGTCTATCAGGCGTTTGCCGCCCTGCGCCACGCCGATTCAATCACCGTCGACCCGCACAAGCTCGGCTATGTGCCGTTTGGCTGCGGCGCCTACGTGGCCCGCAACCGCGGCATGATGGACTTCATCAGCCAGCGGGCGGCCTACGTGTTTGACGAGCCCGAATCCATTCCCGACTCGGAGTACGAGCGCCGCTTCCGCAATCTGGGCCAGTACATTCTTGAAGGCTCCAAGCCCGGTGCCGCGCCGGCCGGCGCGTGGCTCAGCCATCGCGTGCTGCCGCTCGATGCCGACAATTTCGGCCGCTTGTGCGCCGAAACCGTGCGCAACTGCGAGTACTTCTTCGACCTGATCGAGCAGCTGCGCGAACGCCTCGACGGCATCGCCCGCGTGGCGGTGCCGTTCCAGCCCGATACCAACCTGGTCTGTCTGGCCATCAACCCGGCGGGCAACCGCTCGCTGGGTCGCATGAACACCTTTGGGCGCCGCCTGTACGACAACCTGAGCGTGGCCGAGGGCGTGGCCATTCACGACCGCCAGTTCTTTGGCTCGCGCACGCTGGTGCACCGCCAGACCGTTGTGGACGATGCGGCCGAGCGCATCATGGCCGAGCTGGATCTTGACCTGTCCACCTTTGTGGCCGATCCCGATGACAGCGGCGATCAGGCCGACAGCATCTTTCTGTTGCGCCACACGCTCATGAACCCGTGGCTGTCGGGCCGTGATCAGGGGCAGAGCTATCTGGATCGCTATGCCCAATATCTGGCCGGGCTGGTGCGCAGGGAGCTGGGCACCATTTGAGCGACAGACACAGGCGGGTGCTTGAAAGGGTCGGCGCCAGCCTCAACATGTACCTGAAATGCACAATCACTTGAGGAGCATTCAAATCATGAACATGCGTTTCATTGCGGTTTTTGTTCTGGCCCTGGCCGGCGCGTCCTTGGCCGGTGCCCAGGCGGGCGATCATTCGCACGACGCCCACCACGACCATTCAGCCAGCGCCAAGATGGAGCCGCTGCAGCGCCCGGCCGATGGCGGCAAGTGGGCCACCGACGAGCCCCTGCGGCAGGGCATGGGCGAGCTCAACGAAGCGTTTGGGCAGCATCACCAGGCATTCGAGGATGGCGAATTTGACAGCCGCAGTGCCGCAGAGCTGGCCGACGTCATCAACGACAAGGTCAACTTCATGTTCGCCAACTGCAGCCTGCCGGCCGAGCCGGACGCCGAGCTGCACAAGCTGCTGGCGGCCGCCGTGGGCGCTGCCGTCAAGCTGCGCGAATCAGACGATGCGCACGACGGTTTGCACCAGCTGCACCAGGTGCTGCGCGCCTATGACAGCTATTTTGAGCATCCGGGGTGGGACGGGCGCTGATACTTGCGCCGGTAGACGGTCAACACCACCAGCAGGATAAGCAGGGCCGCCATCCAGGCCAGCGCTGCCACCATCAGCGCGGCTTGCTGATGCCCAAACAGCACGCGCGCCAGCGCCGCCACGGACATCAGCGCGGTAATTGACCAGAAGGCGACGCGCAGCTGCTCCAGCGGCACGCGCAGCCGCAGCAGGCGGGTGCGCAGCATGACGCTGGCCGTCAGCGTGCCCAGCGCGCCGACGGTAATGGCGTGCACCGCCCGGCCCGGCGGC
>DATGSU010000124.1:0-2596 GCA_035302305.1 Wenzhouxiangella sp.
CGCGCCAGTTCGGCGGCATCGGGCTGCTCGCGGTCGATGAATACAATGCCCGCACCGGCGCGCCGGGCCAGGGCCTGCCAGTCGTGCCGGCGCGGGCCAATATCGGCGCCCCGCTCGGCCAGCCGGTGTTCTTCGTCGAGCACCAGCCACAGCGGGGCATCGGCGGCCTCGGACAGGCGCACCAGAAATCTTTCGGTGCCGGCATCCGGCGTTCTGAGCATGGAACAAACGCCAATCAGCGCCTCGGCCGGGCGGCGGCGGGCACCGACGGCCTGCAGCACGGCGCTGCGCTGCCGGCGGCTGTCGGCGCGACCCAGGTCGCTGACCTTAAGGCCGGGCAGCAGCCCTCTGGCGTCGGCCTTTTCATTGTTCAGTTCCACGGCCACCGCCAGCAGTCCGCTGGCGCCGGGTTTTTTCCTGCGGCGCGGGCGTTCAACAGCTGCGGGCAGCGCGACGCCCGGCTCAGACGCCGGCTGCGGCAGCGGTGCCAGATCGACGCTCAGGCGCAGGTAGCCGGGCCGGCCGGTGTCCAGCACCACGCGGCGCGCTCTGAAGCGGGCCGCCAGCGCCGACCAGAGAGTGAAAAAAGCGCGCGGCACAACGGCCCAGGCAGCAATGACGGCCAGCAGGTATTCGGCCCAGCGCGTCCGCAGGGCGGCGTCGGTGGCGGCCTCGCGGCCCACGGCAATCCAGCCCGGGTCGATGGCCGGGAAAAAACCGAGCAGCTGCGGCCACCAGACAAGGATTTCCGCCAGGCACACCACCGTGCTGTCGGCCAGAAGCGTGGTGCCCCAGTACAAGTCGTACTGGGCCACGGAAAACAGCAGGGCAAGTATAATAAGGACGCCGGCAGCGTAGGCCAGCCAGAAAACATGGGTGAGCAGGCTCAGCCGCCAGCGCCCCCAGGGCGTGAGCAGGGCTGACGCAAATGCCGCCATGACATCGGTTGCCAGCGTGGATGACAGCAGGCGTGGCGCAAGGCGCCGCAGCAGGCCGGCGGCCAGGCGGCCAACGGCTCCGCCCGATGCCCTGCGGCGAGGCCGCGGCTGCATGCTGACAAGCAGCCAGGCGATCATCCAGACAATCAGCATAAGGGTGGGAACGAGCAGCAGCACGGCCACCGCCAGCAGTATTTCGACCTGGCGGTCGGCGGCCACAATGCGCCCGGCCACAAGCCCCGACACAAGACCAAGCACGGCCAGGCCCAGGGTGAGCCAGCCCAGCCCGCTGACAAGGCGCTGAATATCGGCGCGCGCGGCGGCAGCTTCGGGCAGGGCGGACGCGCGGGCGGCCAGGCGACCGGCAAAGTCGCGCCCGCTGGCGCGGGCAATGGCCACCGCCTTGTCGTCGGGCCGGCGACCCAGGCGCTCTTCGGCGCGCCGAAAGGATTCGGCCAGCAGCCAGTCGTCAATTTTCAGGTTGCTCATTCGGCCCCGCTTGTTGAGAGGTCTTTTTGATTTCACTGCCGCAAATCATAACGCGCGGGGCCGGAATTGATTCTGGTCAACAAATCCCGCGCTGAATCAACCATAATTCGCGACCCGACAGTTTCACAAAACCAACAGTTCTTGAAGCCTTGAGGAATTCTTCGATGGCCAATTCCACCATATACAACGACCGCGTTGTCAGGCAGTTTGCCTGGGCAACCGTCATCTGGGGCATTATCGGCATGCTGGTTGGCGTTTTCATTGCCGCGCAGCTGATCTGGCCCGAGCTGGGCGGCGGCATTTCGTGGCTCAGCTACGGCCGCCTGCGCCCGCTGCACACCAACGGCGTCATTTTCGCCTTTGGCGGCACGGGGCTGATCGGCACCAGCTATTACGTGGTGCAGCGCACCTGCCACGCCCGCCTGTTTTCCGACAAGCTGGCGGCTTTCAGCTTCTGGGGCTGGCAGGCCGTGCTGGTGGGGGCCGTTATCACCCTGCCCCTGGGCTATACCATGAGCAAGGAATACGCCGAGCTGGCCTGGCCGCTGGCGGTGCTGCTGACCATTGTGTGGGTGGCCTACGCGGTTGTGTTTTTCGGCACCATTGCCAAGCGCCGGGTCAGCCATATCTATGTGGCCAACTGGTTCTATGGTGCGTTCATCATCACCATTGCCGTGCTCCACATTGTCAACAACCTGTCGCTGCCCACCGACTGGTGGCATTCCTACCCGGTTTACTCGGGCGCGGTTGATGCCATGGTGCAGTGGTGGTACGGGCACAACGCCGTCGGCTTTCTGCTCACCGCCGGCTTTCTGGGCATGATGTACTACTTTGTGCCCAAGCAGGCCAATCGCCCGGTCTATTCCTACCGTCTGTCCATTGTGCATTTCTGGTCGCTGATTGCCATTTACATGTGGGCCGGGCCGCACCACCTGCACTACACCTCGCTGCCCAACTGGGTGCAGTCGGTGGGCATGGTGTTTTCCGTCATGCTGCTGGCCCCCAGCTGGGGCGGCATGATCAACGGCATGATGACCCTGTCGGGCGCCTGGCACAAGCTCAGAACCGATCCCGTGCTGCGCTTTCTGATCGTGTCGGTGTCGTTTTACGGCCTGGCCACCTTTGAAGGCTCCATGCTGTCGGTCAAGACCGTCAACGCCCTTTCGCAC
>DATGSU010000125.1:0-7490 GCA_035302305.1 Wenzhouxiangella sp.
TCATTTCCATGACCCATGAAGCCAGCCACGTGCTTGAGGTGTGCTGGCTGGCCAGCCTGTTTGGGCTGGCGGGCCGCCGCGCCGACGGCTGGTTCTGTCATTTGCAGATCAGCCCGCTGTTTGAAACCATTGACGACCTCAGGCGCATAGAGCCGGTGCTGGGCAGGCTGTTCGGGAACAGGGTTTATCGGGCGCTGCTTTCTGCCGGGGGCAATGTCCAGGAAATCATGCTGGGCTATTCTGACTCGTGCAAGGATGGCGGCATACTGGCTTCCGTCTGGCGTCTTTACCTGGCCCAAAAACAGGTGGTTGCGCTGTGCGACCAGCACGATATAACGCCGCGGCTTTTCCACGGACGTGGCGGCAGCATTGGCCGGGGCGGAGGCTCCACCCGCGAGTCCATTCGTTCCCAGCCGCCCGACACGGTGCGCAATCGCATCAAGTTTACCGAGCAGGGCGAGATGATTTTTTACCGCTACAGCAACCCCGAAACCGCAGTCCATGAGCTGACTGTGGGCCTGACCGGGGTGCTTGAGGCCGGGCTGCGCAGCAACCGTGACAGGCCCGCGTTTCGGGCCGTCATGGACCAGCTGTCCGAGCACGGCGAACGGTTTTATCGGCGGCTGACGGAAGAGACGCCCGGCTTTCTCGACTTTTTCTACCAGGCCACGCCGGTGGATGAAATCGGCATGCTCAATATCGGCTCGCGACCCAGCCACCGGCCGGATAAAAAGCGCGGCAAGGACTCATTGCGCGCCATTCCCTGGGTGTTTGGCTGGGCCCAGGCACGCATTGCCTTGCCGGGCTGGCTGGGCGTGGGCACGGCGTTTGAGCGCCTGCGCACCAGCGCGCCCGGCAACGGTGAGCTGCTGGGGCAAATGTATCGCGAGTGGCCTTTTTTCCGGGCGTTCATGAACAACACGCAAATGGTGCTTTTCAAGGCCGATATGGCCATTGCCCGTGAATACGCCGCCCTTTGTTCCGATGCCGAAACGGGGCGCAGAATTCATGCCCTGCTGACCGAAGAATACGAGCGCGCCTGCCGCGAGGTGCTGCGGGTGACTGGCGGGCAGAAATTGCTGGATGACGATCCCTTGCTGGCGCTGTCGCTTGACCGCCGCAGCCCCTACCTGGACCCGCTCAACTACATTCAGGCAAACCTGCTGGCGCGGCGCCGTTCAGGCATGGAGTCGGCGGATGAAGACATTGGCCTGGATGCGCTGCTCAGAACCATCAACGGCATTGCGGCGGGCATGCGCAACACCGGGTGAAAGCGCCCGGCCGCATTCAGGACTTTTCCGCTCTTTTCCTAAGCAATAAAAAGCCCCGCCGGCTGTGCGGCGGGGCTTGATGGCTTGCGCCAGGGGCTGGCGGGTGGCTTACATCATGCCGCCCATTCCACCCATGCCGCCCATGCCGCCCATTCCACCCATGTCGCCGCCGTCATCCTTCTGCGGGATTTCGGCAATGGCCGCTTCGGTGGTGATCATCAGGCCGGCCACAGAGGCTGCGTTTTGCAGCGCTGTGCGGGTGACCTTGGTGGGATCGAGAATACCGGCATCGATCATGTCGGCAAACTCGTCGCTGGCAGCGTTGTAGCCGTAATTGCCCTTGCCTTCGGCCACCTGGGCCAGAATGACGGAAGCTTCGCCGCCGGAGTTGGAGACAATCTTGCGCAGCGGCTCTTCCATGGCGCGCAGCGTAATGCGCACGCCAACATTCTGGTCTTCGTTGTCGCCCTTGAGATCGGCGATGGCGTTGCGCGCGCGCACCAGGGCGGTGCCGCCGCCGGGGACCACGCCTTCTTCAACGGCAGCGCGGGTGGCGTGCAGAGCGTCTTCAACGCGGGCTTTCTTTTCCTTCATCTCGACTTCGGTGGCCGCGCCAACCTTGATGACGGCCACGCCGCCGGCCAGCTTGGCAACGCGCTCCTGGAGCTTTTCGCGATCGTAATCGGAGGTGGCGTCTTCAATCTGGGCACGGATCTGGCCAACGCGTCCTTCAATGGCGGCCGCATCGCCGGCACCATCGATGATGGTGGTGTTTTCCTTGTCGATCTGTACCTTCTTGGCCGAGCCGAGCTGCTCGATGGTGGCCTTTTCAAGGCTCAGTCCAACCTCTTCGGAAATGACCTCGCCGCCGGTCAGAACAGCCATGTCTTCGAGCATGGCCTTGCGGCGGTCGCCGAAGCCGGGTGCCTTGACGGCCGCCACCTTGACGGTGCCACGCAGGTTGTTGACCACCAGGGTGGCCAGCGCTTCACCTTCAATGTCTTCGGCGCAGATCAGCAGGCTGCGCGACTGCTTGGCCACGCCTTCGAGTATGGGCAGCAGGTCGCGAACGTTGGAGATCTTCTTGTCGTGCAGCAGGATGTACGGGTTTTCGAGCTCAACCTGCATGGTCTGCTGGTCGGTCACGAAGTAGGGGGACAGGTAGCCGCGATCGAACTGCATGCCTTCAACAACCGAAAGCTCGTTGTCGAGCGACTGGCCTTCCTCAACCGTAATGACGCCTTCCTTGCCGACCTTTTCCATGGCTTCGGCAATGATCTTGCCGACTTCTTCGTCGGAGTTGGCCGAAATAGTGCCAACCTGGGCGATGGCCTTGTCGGTGTCGCACGGGGTTGACAGCTTCTTGAGCTCTTCGACGGCCGCACGGGTGGCCTTGTCGATGCCGCGCTTGAGATCCATGGGGTTCATGCCCGCGGCAACGGCCTTGAGGCCTTCGCGCAGCAGCGAGTGGGCCAGCACGGTGGCCGTGGTGGTGCCGTCACCGGCGGAATCGGAGGTCTGCGAGGCGACTTCCTTGATCATCTGGGCGCCCATGTTCTCGAACTTGTCTTCAAGCTCGATTTCCTTGGCGACCGAGACGCCGTCCTTGGTCATGGTGGGTGCACCGAAGCTCTTCTCGAGCACAACGTTGCGCCCCTTGGGGCCAAGCGTTACGCTGACTGCACGAGCCAGGGTGTCCACACCGCGCAAAATGCCGTTGCGGGCATCTTCTGAAAAACGTACTTCTTTAGCGCTCATTGGTTTGTTTCCTTAATAAAAACTGTTCGTTGCTTGAATATTCGTTGTTTGAATATCGGGTGAGCAGTGCCGGCCGGATCAGGATTCGATGATGGCCATGATGTCGTCTTCACGCATCACCAGCAGCTCTTCATCGTTGACCTTGACCTCGGTGCCGGAGTACTTTCCGAACAGAACCGTGTCGCCGACCTTGACATCCAGGGCGCGCTGCTGGCCATCGTCCAGCACCTTGCCGTTGCCCACGGCAATGACTTCGCCGCGTGCCGGCTTTTCGGTGGCGCTGTCGGGAATGACAATGCCGCCCGGGGTGGTGCGCTCTTCTTCCATGCGCTTGACGATCACACGATCATGCAAGGGACGCAGTTTCATGGGTTTATCTCCCTGTAACTCGATTGTTGAAAACAAAGGTTGATTGCAAATAGGCGATCCGGGCACCGGCATGCGCCGATGATTCCCGATCAGCCTGACCTGATGGGCACAACCGCAATTCCGACAAGCGTGCGGTATCGTGCCGGCTCGAACTGGCAAATGGTGTCCGCCCGGGTGCATTTCAAGGCCGGAAGTGCGTTTGGGGCCACTTTTTTGTTGTTGTCGGGCCAAGCTGTCAAAATAACGTACAAACAAGGACTTTCGATCAAGGAGGCAAAGTGGACAACGAGATTTGTGTGGTGATGACGACCTGCCCCGATGCGGCAAGCGCGGAACAACTGGCAAGGGTTTTGGTCGAATCCAGGCTGGCTGCCTGTGTTTCCCTGGGCCCCGAGATCACTTCGGTGTATCCGTGGCAGGGGCGCATTGAACGGGAACGCGAGATTTCGCTGACCATCAATACCACCAGGGGCCGGGTTGACGAGCTGAAGAAACAGCTGGTTGCCAATCATCCCTACGACGTACCCGAGCTGCTGGTTGTGCCGGTTGTCGAAGGGCTGGACACCTACCTGAACTGGATCCGGGACTGGACTCAATGATTAGAAATCTGGTGGCGGCGCTGGCGCTGCTTGTTGTTGCAACACCGCAGGCGGTCAACGCCCAGATCAATCCGAATGATCTGCTGCCCGTGGAAGAGGCCTTTGCGCTTGACGCCACAATAAGCGGCGGCGAACTGGAGCTTGCATGGACCATCGCCGAAGGCTACTACCTGTATCGCCATGCGTTCGAGTTTGAAGCGCTGGATGACGAGGTTGAATTCGGCGCCCCCGCCATACCCGACGGCGAAACCACGGTTGATGATTTTTTTGGCGAAACCGAAACCTATCGCGGCAGCGTTGCGGTGCGGGTTCCCGTGGAGCATGCCGGCAGCGGAGCCAGCCTGCGGGCGCGAATAGGGTTTCAGGGCTGCGCCGATGTCGGCGTGTGCTATCCGCCCCACCACCAGACGATTGCGCTTGAGCTGCCGGCCGATGTTTCGCCGCCGGCTGAAGCGCCGGCGTCTTCCGGGCAGTTTTTTGACTCTTCGCCCACCATCAGCGCCAACGGCGGCCTGGATGGGCTGCTGGGCAACGCCACGGCACAGCAGGCCCTGCCGCCCGAGCAGGCCTTTCAGCTGGAGGCCATTGCCGATGGCCCCGGCAGCATACTGGTGCGCGCCACGCCGGCGTCCGGCTACTACCTGTATCGCGAAAGCTTTTCCTTTGCGATTGACGATGAGCGGGCCGCTGTTGCGTCCGCGCAGCTTCCCGAGGGCGAGCTGACCACCGACGAATATTTTGGCCGCACCCGGGTCTATTTCGACCAGGTGGAAATACCGGTGCTGGTGGAGCGCTCGTCGCCACAGGCGCACGAGGTTGACCTGGACGTCGAATTTCAGGGCTGTCTGGACGGCGGCATCTGCTACCCGCCAATGACGCGCCAGCTGAGGGTGGAATTGCCGGAGGCGGATGAGTCCAGCCTGGCAGGGCAGGCGGGCACGACAGCCGGCGGCTCTGGGTCAGCGCCTGGCGGCAAGGCAAGCGGCCACGGCCAGGCCGCAGGCAAGGCAGCCGGCGACAAGGATGTCGCCCAATCCGCCCCGGTGCCTCCGGCCTCGGAGCAGGACCGCCTGGCCGCAGCCCTGGGTGGCAGCCCGCTGCTGGCCATGGGGCTGTTTTTGCTGGCCGGCATTCTGCTGGCGTTTACGCCCTGTGTATTTCCCATGGTGCCCATTCTGTCGGGGCTGATCGCCGGCGAGGGCGAGCGCATGACCGGCGCGCGCGCGTTTCGCCTGTCGCTGGTCTATGTCCTGGCCATGGCGGTGGTCTATACCCTGTTTGGCGTGGTGGCCGGACTGTTCGGCCACAATTTGCAGGCCGTATTTCAGCATCCGGTCATTCTGGTGTCCTTTGCCGCCTTGTTCTTGGCGCTGTCATTTTCCATGTTCGGCTTCTACGAACTGCAGCTGCCGTCGTCCGTCCAGACCCGGCTCAACGAGCTTTCGAGCCGGGCCGAGGGCGGCACGCTGATGGGCGCTGCCATCATGGGTGCACTGTCGGCCCTGGTGGTGGGTCCGTGCGTGGCGCCCGCCCTGATGGGTGCGCTCATTTACATCGGCCAGACCGGCGATGCCATGCTTGGCGGCCTGGCCCTGTTTGCCATGGCCATAGGCATGGGCATTCCGCTGGTTATATGGGGCACGTCCGCCGGCAAGCTCCTGCCGCGCAGCGGGGCCTGGATGGAAGCGGTCAAGGCCGTGTTCGGCGTAGGCCTGCTGGCGCTGGCCATATGGATGCTGGAACGGGTTTTGCCGCCGGCCGCCGGCATGCTGCTGTGGGGCGCGCTGGCCATTGGCAGCGGCGTCTGGCTGGGCGCGCTGGCCAGGCTTCCGGCCGAGGCCGGCGGCTGGCGCAAGCTGTGGCAGAGCCTGGGTTTCATGCTGCTGCTGTTCGGCGCCATACAGTTTGTCGGCGCGCTGTCCGGCGGCCAGGACTGGCTGCGGCCCCTGCATCATCTTGCCGGTGGCGGCAGCGGCGCTGCGTCACAGCCGGCGCCGGAGTTTCACCGCGTAGAAAACCTGGAACAGCTGCAGGCCGCCGTGGCGGCGGCCGACACGCCAGTGTTTCTGGACTTCTACGCCGACTGGTGCGTGGACTGCGTGCGCATGGAACGGCGCACATTCCCGGACCCGCAGGTGGCTGGGCGGCTGGGCAATTTCACCTTGCTCAAGGCTGACATTACCGCCTACAACGACGACCACAAGGCCATGCTGGCCCATTTCGGGCTGATCGGGCCGCCCGCCTACCTGTTTTTCAGGGATGGCGAGGAGCTGGAGGCATACCGCATGTTCGGGTTTATGCCGCCGTCCGATTTTGCCCGCCTGCTGGATACGGTGGCGCCGTGACGGGCTGGCGCCTGTGGGTGTCGGTGGTGATTTTTGGCGTGCTGGCCGGCGCCGGCCTGGCGTGGTTTACCAACAGCCAGACCCGGCAGGCCGACAGGCCGGTTGCAGGCATTTCAGAAGGAGACTTTCAGCCCGGCTTTGAATTGGCGAACATGAACGGCGAACCGGTATCCGACGGCGACTTTGCGGGCCGCGCCATGCTGGTCAACTTCTGGGCCACCTGGTGCGCCCCCTGCAGGCGCGAAATGCCGCTGCTGGCCGCTGTCAGCAAGAAGCACGAACATGAACTTGCCGTCATCGGCATCGCCATGGATGACGCCGGGCGGGTGCGTGAATTTGTTGATGAGCTGGGCATTGACTACACCATACTGGTCGGCATGAATGACGTTCTTGAAACGCAAAGAGCCTGGGGCAACAGCGCCGGTGCGCTGCCTTACACGGTGCTGGTGGACTCTGAGGGGAAAATCCGCTGGCTGCATTTGGGCGAAGTGGGTGAAGATCAGCTTGATGCCGAGCTGCGAGCCGTGGTGGGCAACTGACCGGCAGTTTTGACCGGATTTCGGCCGGCCGTCGCTTTTGTTCGCGACGAGCGTCCGGAATCTGCAGCATGCGTGGACAATTACGGTCAAATGCGGCAAACTGGCCGTTTACCCAAAGCAGGATTCGGCATGTCTGCCGTTCTCGTTATTCACGGGCCCAATCTGAATTTGCTCGGACAGCGGGAACCGTCTGTATATGGGCGAACGACGCTGGCGGAAATCAACGCCGGTCTGAACAGCCAAGCTGCGGAAAACGGGGTTGACCTGGAGTCGTTTCAGTCCAATGCCGAGCACGAGCTGGTTGAGCGCATTCAGGCGGCCGGCAGTGACGGCACCGACTGGATTCTGATCAATCCGGCGGCGTTTACGCACACCTCGGTGGCCATACGTGACGCGCTGGCGGCGGTTGATTTGCCGTTTGTGGAGATACACCTGAGCAACCCGCACAGCCGCGAGCCGTTCAGGCATCGTTCGCTGGTCAGCGATCTGGCGGCCGGCGTGGTGGCCGGGTTTGGGGCCGAATCATATGCGCTTGCCCTGCAGGCTGTCATCAACAGAATCAAGACTTCGGAATAGAACATGGATCTTAGAAAAATAAAGAAACTCATC